>CALVPP010000024.1 GCA_944351395.1 uncultured Bacilli bacterium | reverse complement strand
TCTTAACAGTTTATCTGTTACTTTCTAAATCCACTAAAAAAGGGGGTAAGCCACCTTATAGGTTTCTTAACAGCCCCCTCTTTTCAAATTGTAACTATGTGCAAATTAATTATGCAGCAGCGACGTAAAGACGGATTGCGGAAACATAACCACGATTCGTGACGACCAATGATAAATCAGTAGCCGCTTCGATATTCCATGATAATGTGCCGAAGCTTCCATCAGCACCTTGGGCTGGGGCATCTAATGTCTCACCATTAAGAGCGACTGTATCATGAGCACTATCGTTCCATTTCACACAATCGATTTCAACGCGAACGATTTCGCGATTTAGTGTAACATCTAATGTGCCTTGAGCAGAACCAGTGCCAAATTTAAGATAACCATTTTCGCCTTGGGCATGATATCCGCCTTGACCACCCTGGTAGACTTTACTACTCGCAGTGACACTTAGAGTTAGGCCAGTGTCTTCAGTAACTGCGTTCTCGAGTAATAGTTGTTGGATGGTTGCAGCGTCAATTTCACCGTTCTTATAAGCGATAGTTGATAAATCAACTTCCACTAATAAATCAGAAGCCACAGCAGCGGTTACAGTTAGATGAATACTATCAGTAACAGTTGCGACGACTGTTGAAGTGACAGTAATATCAACTTCACCTGCTGCAACAGCGGTCACAAGACCCGTCTCACTAACAGTTGCAATTTCATCATTACTAGAAGTCCAAGCCACATCGTTATTTACGAGTTCTGGAGTCCAAGCAAGATTAAGTTGTAAGTTATTGCCTTGCATTAAAGTAGTTTCAGTGTTAGTAATTTCCACTGCGGTAGGATTTGGTAAATCAGCTTCTTCCATACTCACACATGCCATGTAAGTATAAACCGTACCGGAGATGTAAAGTAAATAACCAACCATATCATAGGTTGTATCTACAACTGGAGTAACGTCAACTGGAACTAATGGTGATAATGTTTGTTCACTAGCGCCTGCGATGCTAGCGTTTGTGTATTTACCAGTTGATGTAATGGTAGCGGTAAGACTCACTAATGGAGCACGAGTTCCGCTTGGCGTCCAAGCGTCAAAAGCAGCACCATCCATAGGAGTAGGAGTCGTATTTGTTAAAACTGGAGCAGTTCCAGTTGCGGCAGTGACAGTCGCACTAGAAATCTGACGTGCATTACTAAAAGTAGCCATGCTACCTTCGACATGAACGAAAGAATTGAGTGCTAAATCGGTTGTACCTTGGTAAACATACATTGTACCTGTATTATCGTCGATGACGAGACCACCAGACGTTTTAGCGACTAAAACACCTTCAATGACAACAGGGTCACCATCTGCTAAAGCGTGAGCGTCATTGATTGCAACGACATCACCAGATGGTTCTGGGTCCGGAGTTTCTCCGCCAGTACCAGTTTCCACAGCAGCGGTTAAAGCGATATTTAAGTATTTACCACCACTAATGTAGAGAGCGTAACCTGTGAAATCATAAGTTTTATTAGCTTCGACAGTGATCGTATCACGATCCCACATCGGACTTAAGACTCTTGTAGCGCCTTCGACTGTAACATTGGTGTTAAAGTCGACAGTACCACCGACAGTACCAGTAATCTTAACTAATTCGGAACGGACACCAGATGGAGCAAATGCATCCATTTCAGTCGCGGTCCAAGCAGTTGGAGTAGTATGAGTTAATGTCGGGCGAGTGCCTTCTCCAGCACTTAAAGTCGTCGTATTTCCGAGTTGCTTTGCATCGTTATAAGTACTTAATGGACCAGTTGCACGAACGAAATCGCCAACATTCCAATCAGGGTAAGCACCATCTGTCGTATTGTAAACGAACATCGTGCCAGTTTCGTCGTCGATGACGAGACCCTTGTTAGTTTTAGCAACTAAGACACCTTCGATAGATAATGTTGTACCATCAGCAGTAGCATAGGCTTCAGCGATAGTAACGACACCTTCAGGTGCTGGGGGGGTTGGTTCGGTAGTCTCTTCAAAAGAAGTAACAGCCATATTGACATACTTGGTACCGCTAATGTAGAGCAAGTAACCAGTGAATGCATATGTTTTACCATCTTCTAAAGTTGCACCAGGATAAGATAAAATGCTTAGCGTTCTGCTAGAACCAGCAATTTCACCATTTTGATAAGTACCAGAGACGACATATTTAGCAGTAATCGTCGCTAATGGGGCATCGTTTGATGGAACCCAAGCGTCCACTGCAGCAGCGTCCATGACGGTTGGTGTGTCTTCGACAGTAGGAGCAGTTCCTTCGCCAGCTGCAATCGTAGAATTGTAATCTAATTGTACGATACCGCTTTCTTCGGGATATTCGACGAGTGCACCACTAACTTTGACAAAGTCGCCAACGCCGTATTCAAGAGAAGAAGTTTGGTTGTCGTAACGATATAACGTAGCAGTATTATCAGAAATGACTAAACCGCTATTGACTTTCGCGACGACGACGCCTTGCGTAGTGATAGTAGCACCAACGCCTTTTGCGACTGCTTCAGCAATCGTATCATATTGTGTCGAAGCACCTTCGACGGTGACGGTAAATGATCCATGTAAATCGGTATCAAAAAGTGATGTGGCACGAATGATGACGTTACCACCACTGACACCGGTCACTAAACCAGTTTCGCTAACAGTTGCGATAGTTGGAGTAGCCGAGGACCAAGAAACGTCTTGAGGAGCACCTTCAGGATTGACGGTTGCGCTAAGTTGTAAGGTTTCGCCGATTTCGATCGAAGTCACTCCATCTGCGGATGTGACAGTGATACTTGTCGGATTAGCCGTCGGAGCGCAAGCAGCCAAAAGGAGTCCTAATATAGGTAATAGAACTAATCTTGGTTTCATAAAGATAAGATTTTTTCCTCCTTTCTATTACTAATTAGATTATAGTTGAGATGAAAATTTTATACTATATATTTATTTTTAGATGTTTACGTTAACTACAAAAGACGAGATATATTAGTAGTTAATTAGTTATTTATTAGTATTAACAGCAATTGTAAATAATCCAAAAATATTAGGTTACAAACAAAGATTTTATAGTTTCTTAATCAAACTTAGTCTTTTTATGGATGTATAAATACTATTTATATCGATGAAGAAATCAATTACTTGTTTGTTATATCTACTTTATCTACGATGAAATCGTAAGTAGTAATATTGCGGAAGGTAGAGGCATTTATATGTCCGAGTAAATCGTAATTTTTATTTACATCACTAATAATTTTAGCATAGTTAAAAATGACAATTTTTGTCCTATTTGTGAGTTGATGAATGATATGTTTACCATCGCGAGATACATTTAAAATACTGATTCTAATTGATCTGAGTTTAAAGATAGGTGCGTTAAATTCCATCCCAAATGGGGCAAAGGAACAGACGATATCATACGTATCTTTATTGATATCCTCATTTCTTAAAGAAATACCGTCTTCATTTTCAATAATAAATGGATATTTTTGATCTAACTCTAATAAGACATTTTTAAAATGTTCAAGGTTTTCTTTTAGTAAAGAAAAACCACCCGCTAATTCATGCCCTCCATATGCCAATAGGAGCGAGCTAGCACTTTTTAATGCTTCAATTGCACTAAACCCATGGCGAGAACGAATAGATCCTTTGATGACGCCTTCTTCATTCATCGCATCGCTCATGATGATGACTGGGTGATGGATATTAGCGAGAATACGATTAGCGACGAGTCCTAATAAACCTTCATGAATATTTTTGTCATAAAAGAAAAATAAAGCGTCTTCTTTTGGCTTTAAAACTTCTGCTAATTCGAGAGTAAGTTTTTTTCTATATTCATTTTCATCGTAGATGAATCTAAATAGCTCGTTCATTTCTTTTTCATCTTCACTGATGAGAAACTGCACTACTTTATTCGCACTATCATCTTTTGCGATACGCCCCACTGCATTTATCTTAGGAGCGATATAGCTGCCAATGACGTTTTCATCGATATCTTTACCATCCGACAAATATAAGATAGGTAAATATTTTTTATCTTTTCTTAGTTTCTCACGCAATATTTTAAGAGCGAGTTTAAGAATAGCGTGGTTGTAACCTCTTATCGGCATGAGATCGCTTACTAAACTAAAAGCTCCAAAAATGAATAGATATTCATCGTAATAATTTAAAAGAGAGGACGCTAATAAAAAGGCGGTAAATGCACCTGAGATAGGAATGTCACCATAGCCTAAAGAAAAATGTAAAACGCTATAAGCGTTAATTGGTAAAGTTTCATATGTATGATGATCGGTAACGATAACATCAATTCCCAATTCTTTAGCGTGGTCTATCGCTTCAAAAGCGCTCACACCATTATCTACTGTGATGATGAGTGAAACTCCTTTTTCTTTTGCTACATCAACTTGGTGAACATTTAAACCATAGCCATCGACAAATCGCGAAGGGATGTAATATAGATAGCGATGATAATTTAACATGTTGAATGTCTTGGCTAATATAGACGTCGCAAATATACCATCTGCATCGTAATCCCCATAGATGAGAATGAGTTCGTCACTTTCTATCGCTTTAAAAATTCTTTCTTTAGTTTTATTTATATCGCGAAAATTTTGTGGCGAAGGGAAACTATCAAAATTCACTTCGCTTGCCAAAGTTAAGTAATCGGTTTTATCTAAACCATAATATTTTAATAATTTGTCAAATATTTCTAATGGATGCATATAAGGTCATTAAAATAAAGAAAAAGGGCATATGCCCTTTTAAATATAAATTATTAGTCGTTTATGCCGATGAAGATAGCTTCTTCAGGTTCAGCGCTAGATTTATTAACTTTCTTCGCGCGTTTATTTTTACGCTTAATCTCAGGAAGTTTAATTTTTCTGAGGAGATTAGAGAAGCGATAACTATATAAACCTAGGCAAGTGATGACAAGGAATGCGACGACTATAAGACCAATCAAAGCACTTAAGAAGATGCTTAACATCGCACTTGGACCAGCCGTGATGAAAGCGACGAGTGATAAACTAGCAATAAAAGTGAAGACAAATATTGGAGTTGCACTTTGATCGATGCTAGATTTCACTAATTCTAATCTTTCTTCTTTGGTCGGATTCTTAATCTTAAGTTCCTTGAACATCTCTTTTTCTTTATTCATGTACATGATGGACATGATGATGCCACTAACGAGCACGATGGGTAAACCTAAAATGACACTAGGTAATGTTGGACTAACACATAAGGAGTAGATGCCTAATGTAACAGTTCCCGCTAAGAAAACGATACCGAACATGAGAACATTCTTCGATATGCGATAACGGAAGAATAGATAAACCATGGAAACAGCTAATGCAGAAACGCTTGCAATAGCCACTGGCGCGAAGGAAGGTGGATTTACTAGCGATGAAGCTACTTTTAAAGAAGAGATGATTTCATCATCTTGCTCAGAGAATATAGATTCTAATAATGTATTAAGTTCACCAGTTTCCGCTTCTCCTCCCGTTGGAGTGTAAGTGGCATTTTCTAAACCGGTATATTGAGCACCAAAGGTGACGACAAAGTACGTATAATGCACATTAGCGTCTTCTTCATCGATGTAATTACGTTCGAACATCTCGACATTTTCTATGGCTAGTGATTCGCCATCGATTGTAATTAAATTGAGAGCGTTTCTCACGTCATCTGTATCTTCGATGACTGACTCGTTAATCGTAGTTAGATAATAGACAGAATTATTGACGTAATTATCACCATAATTGTAGACACTACCAGTGATTGTACCGAAACAAATCATGGCGATGATGCTAGCAATAGATAAGATACCACCTACTGCTAATGTTGGTATACGACGACGTTTATTAGATAAATCGCTTCCAGCAAATGAGCCAAAATATGTTTGTTTTTCATCTTTTAATAAGTTAGGAACTTGATTTCCGATGATGCCAAAAGCACCGTATTTACTTTCTAAATTCGTCGAATTGGTGAGTAGGTACATGAGTGGTTTAAGAGCGAGTAAATTGAAAGCACAATTGAATAAACCGCCAAGTGCTACGGCTGCACCAAATGGAGCAAAATAAGCACCGCCAAGAATGTAGAAGAAGAATCCGACGATGACCATGACGACGCTAATATCGACGATAGGCATAGTCGATTTACGTGATGCTTCACTATTTGCTTTTTTCATCGTACGACCTTTATATATTTCTTCTTTGAATTTGTGGAAATAGATGATTTGGCTAGCTATGCTAGCGATAGTCGTAATGAATAATCCGACAATCGCAGCCATAGCGATTTCGCTAGAGAAAGCGATGAGGCAAGTTAATGTCACGAATGTCACAGCTGCTGTTAAGACGATGCCAGCAATACTCATCAATCGATAGAATAAGACTAATGCTAGTGCGATGATGATAAAACAGACGAGCATCGCAATTAATGTATGAGATAAAGCGACACTAATATTCGGGAATCCAGGAACGACTAAATTTTCGATAGTTGGATTGATGAGTTCGACACCACGAGAGAAAATATTTGTCACTTCATAATCATAAGTTGAAGCATTTAATAAATTGACGAGCCAAGTAGCAGTTCTCGTCGCTTCTGCTAGTTCGCTAGAAGATGGGAAATTATTTTCGTCAACCGTCAATGTCGTCGAAGCAAGACGATCTTGGTCTTCATTATCAGGAAGATATAGACTAGAACCATCAGAGCCATAAGTGAAAGTCATAATGACTTTATCTACGATATCTTGATTGAGGTCGCTATTATTCGTTGCTTCTTCATAGGCGTCATAAGTATCCCCTTCTTGTTTATTGTTCCAAAGGATGAGATCAGCACCGGAATAATCGGGTTCAGTTTCTTCTTCATTCGATGGAGTGACACCATCAGCAATTCGTTGTGCTTCAGTGAGCACAGCTTGCCATTCAGCACTTCCAGTGTTAACAGGGATGACGACGACTGGATAGACGTTATATAAGAACGTTAAATATGGTTTTTCGTCAGTGAAGAGGTTAGAAGCGACAGCACATGTTTCCGTTTTCGTACAAATTTGGAAATCTGCACTAAAAGCGAGGTAATCATTGATTTGTTGATATGCTAATGCAGTTGGTTGAACAAAACTGACTGCAATCGTATCATCACCTTGTACTTCGATGTTGTAATCGCTCACATTGGAAAGGTCTAGTCTTTCTTTCATCGTCTCCGCTACTTCTAAAGCCGCACCTTCTTCTACTGGTGCGTTAGCGTCGTCGCGATCTGTCAATTGATAGACGTATTCGTGACCGTTTTGAAATTCGATGTTGCTCCTAAGAGTGGAAACGACTGGAACGAAACTCACCGCAACCGTAAGAGCGATGACGATGCTCGATATGATGAAGGCTATGAATCTACGCATATATGTTACCTCACTTCTAACTTTTTTTAACGTTAATTCGATAATTTAGTTTTTATCGCTAGATAAAACGCATCGATAATAAAATAGACTAAATATATAAATATTTCAATATATTTTTGTTGCTACTATCAAAATAGTGCAGTTTGATGATCTATTTTTAAATGTTTATAAGCTTTTTCTGTCGCAACTCTACCACGTGGAGTTCTATTAATCATGCCAATTTGGATAAGATATGGCTCATAAACATCTTCGATGTTCATAATTTCTTCGCCTATCGCACTGCAAACTGCTTCTAAACCAACAGGCCCGCCTCTAAATCGTTCGATAATCGTTCTTAAATACCTAATATCGACATCATCTAATCCTAGTTTATCAACCTTAAGAGCGTCTAGTGCTTCTAAAGTCACTTTCATATCGATGTGGTTTAATTGGCTAAAGTTAGCAAAATCACGAATTCTCCTAAAAAGTCTATTAGCGATTCTTGGTGTTCCTCTAGATCTTTTTGCTACTTCCTTTGCTGCTTCTTGGTCGATTGGCGTTTTAAAGACACGGGAAGTACGAGTGACTATTTGTTCCAATTCTTTTTCCGTGTAGAAATTAATTTTTTCGACGATGCCAAATCTAGCACGAAGAGGGCTAGATAATGAGCCTGCTCTTGTCGTCGCGCCGACGAGTGTAAAAGGAGGTAATGGGATAGAAATCGATTTAGCGCCACCATCGCGATTGATGACAATCGTTAAATTAAAATCTTCCATCGCGCCGTAAAGCACTTCTTCTACGACGCGTGGTAAACGATGTATTTCATCGATAAATAAAATATCACCTGGCTCTAGTGATGTTAAAATAGCGGCTAAATCGCCAGCTTTTTCAATTGCGGGACCATTTACCGTTTTAATGTGTCCGCCCATCTCATTAGCGATGACGTAGGCAAGAGTCGTTTTACCAAGTCCTGGAGGACCATATAAAAGAACGTGATCCAATGATTCATCACGCTGCTTAGCAGCGCCGATAAATACCTTAAGATTACGTTTCATCTCACTTTGACCGACGTATTCTTCTAATGTCTTAGGTCTTAATGAAACTTCAACTTCTTCTTCATTTATGTTTTTGTTCACGTCAAGAATACGACTCATGTTCTTTTACCTAATTTCTTAAGAGCGATTTTGATGATGTCTTCAGTAGAAGCATCAACTTCATTGATCGTAGAGAGCACATCGTCGATTGCTTTGACACGATACCCTAAAGTCTTTAAGGCTTCTCTTACTTCTTCATATTGATGAGGATCACCTTTTGAACCTTCGACTAATTGTCCTTTTAAATCAAGAATTATTTGCGCAGCTGCTTTTTGACCAATGCCAGGCAATTTTTTTAAGTATGAAACATTATTAGAAGATATCGCTTTGATGAGTTCATCAGGGTTTGCATCTTTAAGCGCTCCTAAAGCGGTTCTAGGACCGATACCTTTAACGGAGATGAGAGTGACGAAAACTTCTCTTTCAGCGATAGATTTAAATCCAACGAGATATTGTTCATCTTCTCTCGTCACTTGATAAGTGTAGAGAATGATATTTTCATCACTTTTTTGAAAATTTAAAGTATTAGCAACGAAAACTTGATAGCCGATATCATGAACTGATATGACGATGAAATCCTTGCCTACATGTGTGATATTGCCTTTCAATGAATAAATCATCATTTATCCTCTTTTTATTAAGAAACTAAATTAAGACGAAAAGAAGCGATATGATAATAGCAAAAAAACAAGTCAAGATGCTCGCTAAGATTGTCCAATCAAATTTATCGCCGTCCATATTTAATAATTATAGAATAGCTTAACTCCTTTGAAAAGGAGGAGCACTAGGAATGTCGTTTCTTTTATGTTCACTCATAGCGTGTAGTCTATTGATAGTTTTTAAGGCGTGTTCGTCGATTTTCTCTCCGAGAAGGAATTTATCGACGTCTTCGTAAGTGACACCCATTTCCCCTTCATCTGTTTGTCCTTCGAAAAGACCAGCACTAGGAATACGCGAAACTAACCTTTCGCTTAAACCATATATCCTCGCCATCTCTCTTACTTCACCTTTCGTCAAATGGACGATAGGAAGTAAATCAGCAGCTCCATCGCCGTATTTTGTGAAATAGCCTAAATATTTTTCGTCCAAATTATCAGTTCCTAACACGAGAGAATGATAATTTTGAGCGATAGAATAAAGCGTGACCATGCGTAACCTTACTTTCATGTTGCTCTTAGTTCCGCGGTCTAAAATAATTCCACTACTAGTTTCGATTTCCTTAACAAGTGTGTGATAAGTATTTGTTAAATCAATTTTTAGGTGACGCAATTTCAATTCTTTTACTAACTCTAAGGCATCTAATTCGTCTTTTTCATCTGATTCACATGGTAAGATGACGCAGATGAGTTTATCACCTACGACTTTTTTTGCGATAGCGGCGACTAAACTAGAATCGATACCGCCACTAATACCTAAGACGTAGCCATCCATATGACTATTTTTTAAGTAATTTTCTAGGAATTTTTCAATTACTTGACTATATTCTTTTAAAGTCATTTTTACCACCTCATTCAAAATATTCGAATTCAAAATCATCGAGAAGGACGACATCTCCTTCTTTAATGCCTTTTTCTTTAAGTGCTTCCTCCACTCCTAAATCACGAAGATATTTGCTGAGTCGCAAAATACCTTCGTCGGTAGATAAATTCATACGACGATAACGAGTGATAACTTCTTCACCGTTAATGCGGTAAGTATTCTCTTTTTCTCTAGTGATATAAAATGTTGGTCCTTCATCTTTTAAAGTATGAAGGACGAAATCATCATCTTTTTTCGTCTCGAATTCAATCTTTGGAAGTTTGATTAAAACTTCATCAATCTTCAAAAGTAAGTCTTTCACGCCTTGATGAGTAAGACTAGATATGGCAAATACTTCGTATTTATTGCCAATTTTTTTCTTAAATTCATCGATAATTTTTTGCGGATTATCTATTAAATCGGCTTTGGTGAGACAGACGATGCGCACTCTCTTCGATAAATCTACGACGTAAGAAGATAGTTCGTGTTCGATAACTTTATAACTAGCAAAAGGGTCTTCATCGCTCATATCAACTAATTGTAAGATGAGTCGGCATCTCTCAGCGTGTCTTAAAAAATCAAGGCCGAGGCCTTTCCCTAAACTCGCTCCTTCGATGAGTCCTGGAAGATCAGCAACGA
This sequence comes from uncultured Bacilli bacterium, assembly GCA_944351395.1. Taxonomy (GTDB): domain Bacteria; phylum Bacillota_I; class Bacilli_A; order RFN20; family CAG-826; genus CALVUG01. The sequence continues at coordinate 7,818 of CALVPP010000024.1, read as the reverse complement.
CAGCGTTTCTGCCACTTGGAAAAGTTAAAGCACCTAAATTCGGAGACAAAGTCGTGAATGGATAGGGAGCAATTTCTGCTTTTGCATTTGTGACAACACTTATAAATGTCGATTTACCAGCATTTGGTAATCCTACTAAACCAATATCCGCTAAGAGTTTTAATTCTAAATCTAAATCAAACTCCTCGCCGGGTTCGCCATTTTCTGCAATGCGAGGAACACGATTCGTGCTAGTTTTAAACATCGCATTACCTCTTCCACCCTTGCCGCCACGAGCGATGAGTACTTTCTTGCCATCTTCATTCATATCAGCGAGAAGTTTCTGTTCTTTATGGTCATAAATCATCGTTCCCACTGGCACTTTAACAAAAACATCAGGGGCATTTTTACCATACATGTTCTTGATATCACCATCACCACCATCTTGAGCAGTAATTTTTTTCGTATAGCGAAAAGCGATGAGCGTATTTTCATCTTTTGATGCGACAAAATATATGGAGCCACCTTTTCCCCCATTACCGCCAGCAGGACCGCCTTTTGGTACATATTTTTCATGAAGGAAGGCGATTTTACCGTCTCCACCTTTACCAGCTTTTATTTTAACTTTTGCTTTATCTATGAACATACACTTATATAATACACGTAATCTAGTAGTAAAATAAAGAAAAAAGGTCAAGATGACCTTTTAATCTTTTTGCATTTTTTTGATTACAATTTTACTAATTAAGCAACGATGACGGAAACTCTCGTACGGCTTTTGCCAACGCGCTCATAGCGAACCTTGCCAGAAGCAGTTGCAAAAATCGTATCGTCTCCACCTTTCATCGTGTTGACACCTGGATAAATCTTCGTTCCTCTTTGACGGTAGATGATTTGACCAGCTTTAATCGCTTGTCCGTCGGCTTTTTTCATGCCGAGACGTTTCGATATAGAGTCACGACCATTCTTCGTCGAACCAACACCTTTTTTAGAGGCGAAGAGTTGTAAATCTAGAATGAATAACATAGTTATTTTTCTCTCCTTTCTTCAATTACTCTAACATTTTTAGAATAACTTTGAGCGATAGTTTTAATTTGAATTATCATCGTCTCAAGAACGATTTCATCATGCATATTTATTTGTTCTTCTACTTTCACTAATACTCGAGCTTCTTCTCTGACGATAGTGAATTTTTTAATTTCTTGAAGAGCGTTCAATGCACCGATGACCGTCGCACTCACACCTGCACAGACGATATCTTGTCCATATGGAGCAAAGAGCGCATGCCCTTTTACTTCTATATTTGACACCTTTTCGTCATGATAGGCGATATGAACTTGGATCATCTTATTTCACTTCTATACTTTCGACGGTGAGTAAGGTATATGGTTGACGATGACCAATCGTCTTACGCTCATTCGTTTTGTTCTTATAAGTAAAAACACGAATTTTTTTGTTGAGACCTTGCTTTTCAATTTTACAAGTAACACTTGCATTCTTGACATAAGGTTTGCCAACTTTGATAGCGTTATCTTTGATGAGACACACTTTGTCAAGCGTGATGACATCACCGACGTTACCAGCTAATTTTTCGACATAGATTTTAGAGCCTACTTCGACTTGTAGCTGCTTACCACCAGTTTCAATGACTGCGTACATAGTTTCCCTCCTTTTCTTCAAAATAGATTAACTTGACTCGCTATTAAGGTTAATCGCTAAGCGATTATTATAACGGACCTTTTCTATGCGGTTGTAGCTTTGAGGGCGACAACGTCTAGATTATAGCCAAAGTTAGTATTTAAGTAAATATTTTTTTATAAAAAAAGAGAAGAGAATGAACATCCCCTCCTCTTTCAATTCGTCATAGTGATGAACTTATTTTTCGAAGCTCTTGCCGAGTGGTAATAGTACAAAATGGGCAATTTTGAAGTATTGTTTACCAAATGGGATACCGATGATGGTAATGCAATAAATGACACCAATAAATAGATACAAAAGTGCATTGATCCAACCAAAGATGATAGCCCAAATGACATTTAAAACTTTCTTGATACCGCTAGGACTAGTTTCAGTGACTTTCTTACCGAATGGCCAAAGGACGAAACCAGCGAGTTGGAACAATTTGACACCAAGCGGAATACCGATGATGGTAATGCACCACAAGCAGGCTTGTAAGAAAGTAGCGATAGCCATGAATAAGCCACCAAAAACGACCCAGACGACATTGCCTAAAAATCTTAAAACTTTCATCAATATAACCTCCTAATAGTTAGTTTACATCAAAAAAATGGTGCTTACAAATTATGTTTGAAACTAATCTATTTTTTTGCTTTAATCTCGCTATTTTTGATTTGTCCGTTAATTTGATCTCTCCAATAATATGGCGAAATATCTTTTAATTTAATCGTTTTTAAAGGGTGTAATGACACTAAAATTTCGGTATCTTTCGTAATATCTTCTAGATGTTTTAAAAACTCAGCACATGCACCACATGGCAAGATGACTTTTCCGCTTTTATGGACGCAGACGAGTTTCATGATACGCGACGTCTCTGTCGTTAACATCGTCGAAATAGCGTTTCTTTCTGCACACATTCCAAGCGCACAACTCATATCGATATTTTTGCCGATGTAGACGTGTCCACTTTCGCTTTCAATAGCGGCACCAACGCTGCCAATTTCCGCATCTTTTGATATGTGCACCTCTTTAGAGACATTAAAGGCTAATTCATATAATTCTTCAAAACTCATATGTTGATTACCTCGGGCTTATCATTTTAGCAAACAAGCAAAAGATAATAAAGAGAATTTAGGAAATAATTTTGTCGTTTTATAATGCTATATCATATAATTAAATTGAACATGAAACGTATCGTCGTCATCACCGGCATATATGGTCACCTAGGGCAAGCTCTCGCCATTGCTTTGGCAAATGATGAAAATACTATCATCCGTGGTTTAGCGTTGCCAAATGAAAAGATGCCAGAAGAGTTAAAAAATGTTCCGCATGAATTGATAAGAGGAAACGTTACCGACATCAACTCGTTAGAGCCACTATTCACTAGAACCTCAAAAGAACAGGACATATATTTTGTTCATGCAGCAGGTCTTATCACTATTTTTAAGAAGATGACTGACCTACTTTATAACGTTAATGTAAACGGTACGAAAAATACGTTAGATTTATCCTTAAAATATCATGTAAAGCGATATATTTACATCTCTAGTGTCGATGCTTTCGTAGCTAAAAAAGGAGCGATAATACGTGAAGTTGAACATTTTGAAGTTGATAAATTAAAAGGCGCATATGCAAAATTAAAAGCAATTGCCGGTAATATGATTCTCGATGAATATAGCGACAAGTTAGATACAGTTATCGTTCATCCAAGTGCAATTATAGGACCATATGATAAGGGCCATAATCTCGTCATAAAATTATGTGCTAATTATTTGAAGAAAGGACGTGTCGCTGGTGCGACAGGTGGTTTCGATTTTGTCGATGTACGTGATGTCGCAAATGGCATCATAAACATACTCGACAATAAAAAAGTGGCTAGATGTTATATTTTATCTAACCACTACTACACAATCAAAGAACTTCTCTACATGACCAAAGATATCGCGAAATTGAAACATCGTCCTGTTATCTTCCCTCTCTTCCTTGCAAAATTATTCGCTCCTTTCATCGAATTTTTCGCTTGGCATATGAAGAAACGTCCTCTTTTTACCCCATATGCCCTAAGGACGATATCTTTACATACCACTTATCCTCACGATCGAGCTAAGGAAGATTTAGATTATGTTCCACGTCCAATTGATGTGACGATGCGAGATATGATTGATTATTTAGAGAAAAAATGACCATGTTCACGGAAGGAATAATAGCCTTCATGTGTGATGATGAGATGATCATAAAATTGAATGGGCAAGTGTTCTAATTTTCTCTTGATGCTAAGAGTTGTAAATATATCGCCATCACTCGGTTCTAAAGAACCTTCTGGATGATTGTGAACTAAGACAAAATATTTAGCACCAATCTGATAGATTCTACGTGCTATATCTTCTTCATTCACTTCGAACCCATCTTTCGTACCGATGTAAAATTCATCTTCTTGAATGAGTTTTTTTCTTCTATTGAAGAGAAGAATATATAATCGCTCACGGTCACTTTTTAATAAGGAAGGAGCAAGATGATCATAAATAGATGATGCGTCTAATGCTAATACATCTCCACTTTTTTTCTCCTCTTCAATGCGCTTGTAAAGAGTGAAAGTTGCTAATAAGTTTAACGCTTTTACACTCGATAATCCTTTCATCGATTTTAATTCATCGTAAGGGATTTTAGATAAGGAATCTAAAGATACGTAACGAGCGAGTAAAGCATGAGCTATTTCAAGACATGAATGTCCTTTTGTGCCTGAACCAATGATGATGGCTAATAGTTCGCTATTATCGAGCTTATCTAGCCCGAATAATATAGCTTTTTCGCGCGGTCTGGCTTGACGAGGAATTTCTTTAATTTTCAATCGTCAAGCATCCCATTCAAATTTGAATCCACCAGGGATGGTCGTCTTGCCTTCTTTGGATAAGAAAAGTTTGAAGGCGATGACTGCGACAATACCGATAGTAAGTATAGCCATGACACTCGTGAGTGTGATGCCTGCTCCTACGCTTACCATCTTCATCTCATCGTCTTTCATTTTGAGAGCTTGCATATTTTTTCACCTCCTACTATTTCAATACACGTAGTCGGTGCGAATGTTCTAATTAAATTTTGCTAAATCCTTTAAGATATCCGCTTTTATCTTCTCGTTCTCTATTAATTTAACTTTTTCTTTTTCCACTAATTGGACAGGTGCTTTGTTCAAGAAATTTTCATTATCAAGCATCTTTTTCGAACGTGAAATTTCTGCTTCTAAATGTTCTAATTTTTTTACTAAGGATGCTTTTCTTTCACTTGCGTCTTGTTCGTGTGACAAAGAAATTTTTCCGTTTTTAAAGATGAAAATGCGGCTATTTTTATCTAATTCTTCTCCTTTTACTTCTATCACATTCGATAGGTGAAGCATATCTTTTAGTGTGTTGCATGATAAAGTAGAAAAATATGGTGAAGAAATCATAAGACTTAATTTATCGCGTGAATCAATGTTTTCACTCGCTTTGAACGAGCGAATTTGGAAAGTGATTTCGTTTAATAACTCTACTTCTTTTTCTTTATTTTCATCTTCCTTTAAATCGATATAATCAGGATAAGTTTCTAACATGATACTTGCGAGATGATTTGGCAAAGATAAATATAAAGTCTCTGCAATGAAAGGAGTGTATGGATATATCATTAAAATGATATTTTTTATGATTTTTAATAAAATAATCGAAGTTATTTTTCTTTCTTCTTCACATTTTAAAGCTGTTTTCGATTGTTCTAAATATGCAGAACAAAAATCATCATAGACAAAATTATATAGATGAGTGCTCGCCATGTTGAAGTCGTAACGTTCCATCGCTTCATTCACTAATTCCAAAGTCTTGTTGAAGCGAAGGATGATGTGATGATTTATCGCACTTAATTTAGTTAAATCGATTTGTTCATCTCCTTTTACATCGCTATCGATGCTCGAGAGGACGAATCTAGTTGCGTTCCAAATCTTGTTTAAATAATTGCTAGAAGCGATAATCTTTTCTTCACTGTAACGTATGTCTTGCCCTGGCGTGCTTATCGTCGTTAAGAAATAGCGTAATGCGTCTACTCCGTATTTGTCTATGACATCTATTGGGTCGACACCATTACCTGCACTCTTGGACATCTTTTTGCCATGCTCGTCGCGCACTAAGCCATGAATCAGCACTTTCTTAAATGGAATCTTATGAGTGAGATGTAAACTTTGTGAAATCATACGTGATACCCAAAAGAAGATGATGTCGTATGCGGTGACTAGCACGTCAGTTGGGAAATAGCGTTTAAATAATTCGTCATTTTTAAGCCAACCAAAAGTTGCAAATGGCCATAAAGCACTAGAGAACCAAGTATCTAAAACATCTTGATCGCGCACATAGTTTTCAATATCTTCGGGTGGAGTTCTAGAGACGATCATCTCGCCAGTATCTTTACGATAATATGCTGGGATTTGATGTCCCCACCAAAGTTGACGTGAAATACACCAATCTTCGACGTTTTCCATCCAACGAGTGAACACATTAGCGAAACGACTAGGTATGAATTCGACGCGTTCTTTTTCATTCATCATCTCTAATGATCTTTTGGCGAGCGGTTTCATTTTTACGAACCATTGGCTCGATAACATCGGCTCGACAATAGCATCACTTCTTTCACTATGCCCGACAGCGTGAATTATTTTTTCTTCTTTGACGAATAATCCACGTGCTTTAATATCTTCTACAAGTTTATTGCGACAATCATAACGGTCTAAACCAGTATAACCGCGTGCTAGTTCATTCATCGTTGCGTCTTTATTCATGCAAACTGGCATAGGAAGATGGTATTTTTGTCCGATGAGGAAATCATTAGGGTCGTGAGCGGGTGTACATTTCATCACACCAGTACCAAACTCTTTATCGACGTAAGAATCAGCGATGATGATTAATTCATCTCCGTTTGCTGGATTAATCGCTTTCTTCCCGACATATTTTTTATATCTTTCATCATCTGGATTTACGACTATCGCCACATCAGCGAACATCGTTTCAGGTCTTGTCGTCGCAATGATCAATTTTTCTTCCGTTCCGACGACAGGATAGGCGAAATAATAGAAACTGCCTTCTTCATCCTTATGGATGACTTCAATATTAGATAAGGCAGTCATTTGTACTGGATCCCAGTTGATGATGCGCTTATCTTTATAAATTAATCCTTCTTCATAATAAGAACAAAAAACTTCATTAACAGCTTGAGAAAGACCATCATCTAACGTAAATCTTTCTTTTTCATAATCTAACGCTAATCCCATCATCTTCCATTGTTCATGGATCGTTTTAGCGTATTGTTCTTTATGTGCCCAAGCATAAGACAAAAATTGTTCGCGAGTAATAGAACGAGTATCGATGCCTTTATCACGTAGTTCTTGCATTACCTTCGCTTGCGTCGCAATGCCTGCATGGTCCATGCCCGGTAGCCAAAGAACATCATAACCTTGCATCTTTTTATATCGAATGATGATATCTTGTAAAGTCGTATTCCAAGCATGCCCAAGATGTAATTTACCAGTGATATTCGGAGGAGGAATGACGATGCTAAATGGCTTCTTTTTTAAATCATGCATCGAAAAATAGCCTTTAGCTTTCCATTCATCATAAATACCACTTTCCACCTTTTTAGGATCGTAACGTTTGTCTAACATGCTTAGAACCTCCTCTTTGATAAATAAAAAACGCCTCTTTTAGAGGACGCTTGTTTTTGGCGCGGTACCACCTCAATTTATAATGTCTACATTATACACTTCATTTTCTCCATAACGCAGAGATGCGGGTTATGAGCCTATCTCGCCAGCGACTTTCAGACTTTCATCTATCGATTTTTCAGCTACCATCGATTCTCTTATAAAGATGATTGAGTTCTTACTCCTCTGGGTCATCGACATATAAAATCTATCTAAAAATTGACATTTTGTCAATCATATAAAAGTTTGAGTTCCCCGTTTTTTAATGCGATTGTTTTATTTTTCGATAAAATTACAAAAAAAATAGGTAAAAATGGGTATTTCCACCTCGTTTTGCCTTATTTTTGTATTATTAAAACAGCTTTTTAAAAAAAATGTAGGTACGAAATATGAACGACACTCAATTATTAGTCTCACATCTCATTGAAAAGATGAAAAATTTAATA
>CALVPP010000023.1 GCA_944351395.1 uncultured Bacilli bacterium | reverse complement strand
AAACCCCATATCAGTATAAACATGACATGGGGTATTAGGGCTTTTTGAACTGTCTACTTTCGCTTGACTAGTTCACAACCCCTCTAATTTTTTAGGATGGTGATTCATATAGGATTCGAACCTATGACCCACTGATTAAGAGTCAGTTGCTCTACCAGCTGAGCTAATGAACCACGTGCATTATTATTATAGTGAAGTGAATATTTTTTTCAATGGCATTTTTATCTATATACGATATTGAATGACCATGTATCTAATTATCACTTTATTTTTAACCTTAAAAGGTTATAATAAAATTGTAAGAAATTATGGCTAAACCGAAGAAAACTGTCATTGCTAATTATGTACGTGCTATCAAGAAGATTAAGCGTAAGGTTGTGACCAGTGAGATGTTAGCTAACACTATTGGTGTATATCCAGAAATAATTGATGAGCATCTCACTTACTTTGAACCTTTAATCGTGATGGATCCTAATTTTAATTTGCTAAATATTTTGCCTAAATTAGAAAAATATTTAGAGGATTTAGAAAAAGATAAACCACAATTTCCAACCCAGGAATATGCGACTAAGAAGAGAGTTGAGGAATACGAATCAATCATCGATTTCTTATATCGTAAGATGACTTTACCGGGTGGTCTTTTAGATAGAAAAGCGACATTAAGCGATGTAGATTTAAAAATATTGAAAAAGTTAGTTCACGAAGAGGAATTAAGAAGGAAAAAAAGAAAATGAAAAAAGGTTATATCAGTGTTATTCCTGCTGCAGGCCTCGGCACTAGATTTTTGCCAGCGTCCAAAGCTATCCCAAAAGAAATGTTTCCTATCGTCGATGTTCCGACTATTGAACTCATAGCGAGAGAAGCAATTGAAAGCGGTTCACGCAAAATTGTCATCGTCATATCGTCGAATAAGGAAGCAATCATTTGTCATCATTTTACGTATGATCAAACTTTTGAAGAATATCTCGTCGATAAGGGGCATGCTGAATTAGCAGAAAAACTCAATCAAATTGCTAAGGAAGTAGAAGTACAATTCGTTTTACAAAAAGAACAAAAAGGTTTAGGAGACGCTATATACGCGTGTAGACATGTCATAAAAAACGAACCGTTTGGTGTTTTACTAGGCGACGATTTAATGACTTATGAAGGACATAAACCTGTTTTGAAGCAATTATTTGATGCTTTTGAAAAAAAACATGGTTCTATTTTAGGTGTCCAAGAAGTTAGTGAAGAAGTTGTTTCAAAATATGGTGTGATGGACATAAATAAAGAAGTGAGTGACCGGCTTTATTCTTTAAAAGGTATGGTGGAAAAGCCGAATAAAGAAGACGCTCCATCTCGATTTGCTGCTCTTGGAAGATATGTTCTTACTCCCTCGATATTTAAGGCATTGGAAAGAACACCACGTGGTAAAGGTGGTGAAATTCAACTAACCGACGCTCTTATGTTGTTGAATAAGGAAGAACCAGTTTATGCTTATGCCTTTGAAGGTAAACGTTATGATATTGGTGATAAGGTTGGCTACGTCGAAGCTATCATTGATTTTGCTCTTAAAAGGGATGATACACGCGATGCTATTAAAGAATTTTTAAAAGAGAAACATTTATAGTTTCTAATTTTATGATGAATTGATACAATATATAAGGTTTTTGTGATAAACAAAAAGATAAGGAGAATTTATGGATATTAAAAAGACACATTTATCCGTCGATGGTAATACCGCGGCTGCTATTGGAAGCTATGGTTTTACCGAAGTAGCGAGCATTTATCCTATTACTCCATCGTCACCGATGGCAGAATTAGTTGATGTTTATGCAAGCCAAGGTAAATTAAATTTCTTTGGTAACGTAACAAAAGTTAGTGAACTTCAATCTGAAGCTGGTGCTTCTGGTGCAGTTCATGGTGCTTTGCAAGCTGGTGCTTTAGCGACGACTTATACAGCAAGCCAAGGCTTATTGCTCATGATTCCTAACATCTATAAATGGTGTGGTGAACTTTTGCCTGCTGTTTTACACGTAAGCGCTAGATCTTTAGCAACACGCGCCCTTTCCATTTTTGGTGACCACCAAGATATTTATGCAGTAAGACAGACTGGCGTCACTATGATTTGTTCTCATAGCGTGCAAGAAGTTGCAGATCTTACTTCAGTCGCTCATTTAATTGCAATCGATTCGATGAGCCCTGTCCTACATTTCTTCGACGGTTTTAGAACCTCTCACGAAATTCAAAACGTTGAATTCGTCGACGAAAACGAATGGAAAAAACATATTCCTTGGGATAAAGTAAAGGAATTTAAAAATCGTGCTTTGAATCCACACACACATGCTGTGACACGTGGTGGAGCGGAAAATGATGATATTTATTTCCAAGGTCGTGAAGCGCAAAATACTCATTACAATAAAGTTATTGAATATGCAGAAAAATATTTTGATTTAGCGACTGAATTAACAGGTCGTCATTATGCACCATTTACTTACTATGGTCGTAAAGATGCAACTGATGTCATCATCGCCATGGGTTCAGTTACTGAGACGATAAGCGAGGTTATCGATGAATTAAAAGACGAAAAGATTGGTCTCGTTAAAGTGCATCTTTATCGTCCTTTCTCTGCGAAACATTTAGTTAATGTCTTACCTAAGACTGTTAAACGTATCGCAGTATTAGATAGAACGAAAGAAATGGGTGCAACTGGTGAGCCTCTTTATGTCGATGTCGTAGCAAGTTTAAAACAGATGGGCTTAGAAAAAATCGAAGTTTATGGTGGCCGTTATGGTTTATCTAGCAAAGATACTCAACCAAAGCACATGAAATCTGTCTATGATTTCTTGAAAAATAAACCTCATCATAATTTCACAGTTGGTATCGACGATGATGTTACTCATCTTTCTATTCCAGTTGATGAAAATTTCCACATTAAACCTTACTATCATTCTTTCCTTTTCTATGGTTTAGGTAGTGATGGCACGGTTTCTGCTAACAAATCTTCCATCAAAATTATTGGTGATGCAACTGGTCAATATGCACAAGCTTATTTTGCTTACGACTCACGTAAAGCTGGTGGTGTGACAAGATCACACTTAAGATTTGGTAAGTTACCAATTAGATCGACCTATTACGTTGAAAATGCTGATTTTATTTCTTGTTCGTTAGATTCTTATCTCATCAAATTTGATATGTTGAAGAATATCAAAGAAGGTGGCACATTCTTGCTTAATACTGATATGGATGACGATACTTTAGTAAAATCCTTACCAAATAGATATAAATATCTACTTGCGAAGAAACATGTTAAATTCTATGTTATCGACGCAAATAAGATAGCTATGGAAATTGGTATGGGTCGTCATACGAACACTATTTTACAATCCTCATTCTTCTATCTTAACCAAGGTATTATGCCTTATGAAGACGCAAAGACTTGGATGAAGAAGCTTGCCCAAAAATCGTATGCAAAAAAAGGTGATGATGTCGTACAAATGAATTATCGCGCGATTGATAAGGGTGCAGAAGGACTACATGAAGTAAAAGTTGATCCTGAATGGGTTGAATTACCTTCTAAACGCGAATTCCTTAAGACAGGTGATGAATATTTTGATACCTACTTCAATGTCATTGGTTCTCTTGATGGTGATACGATTCCTGTTAGCAAATTTACAGAATTTGAATTACTTGATGGCACGATGAAAAACGATGTTTCTTTCAAAGAAAAACGTTCTATTGCTGATAGAGTTCCTCTTTGGCATAAGGAAAATTGTATTCAATGTAATACCTGTGCCTTCGTCTGTCCTCATGCGACGATTAGACCATTTTTATTAACTGAAGAAGAACTTAAAGCCGCACCAGAAATTGTAAAAGGTGATACTGTTAAGGCGATGGGTGGACCTAACGTTGCAAATTATCAGTTCCGCATTCAAGTTTCTCCTAGAAACTGTGTAGGATGTGCATTATGTGTCACTGAATGTTTAGCAAATAAAGCAGGCAAAATTGCTCTTTCTATGGAAGAGGCAAAATCGCAGTTCCCGCAAGAAGAAGGTGCAGATTATCTCTATAAACACGTTTCTTATAAGAGCGTCTTCCCAACGACAACCGTGAAAGGTATTGGCTTCCTCATGCCATATTTCGAAGTAAGTGGTGCATGTGCTGGTTGTGGGGAAACACCTTATTACAAATTAGCGACACAATTATTTGGTAGTGATATGATGATCGCTAACGCTACTGGATGTTCCTCTATTTATAGTGGTTCTACTCCAATTTCTCCATTCTGCACAGACAAAAATAAAGAAGGTGTTGCTTGGGCAAACTCTTTATTTGAAGATAATGCTGAATATGGTTACGGAATGAGAATTGCCACAAACGTTAAACTTGCTGCAATTATTCGTATTTTACAAGCAGCAATCAATAGTGACGATGTTGAAGATGAGTTGAAGAATCTCGCCAAAACTTATTTAGATAACATTCGTGATCGCAACAAAATTAAAGAAATTAAAGATCATCTCATCGAGCTTGTGCATAGTAGCAAGAATGCACAAGTAAAAGAATTACTTGAATATGAAGATGATCTCGTCAACAAATCAATTTGGATTGTTGGTGGCGATGGTTGGGCTTACGATATTGGCTATGGCGGTTTAGACCACGTCATCGCTAATAACGAAGATGTAAATATCATGGTCTTAGATACAGAAGTCTACTCAAATACTGGCGGTCAATCATCTAAATCTTCACAGATGGGTTCTATTGCTAAATTTACCGCATCTGGTAAGACCAGCGCTAAGAAAAATCTTGCTCTCATGGGTATGGCTTATGGTCACGTCTATGTTGCGCAAGTATCTTTAGGCGCCAATCCAATGAAGGCTATTCAAGCCTTTAAGGAAGCAGAAAGTTATGATGGTCCATCGTTGATTATTTGTTACGCTCCTTGTGCGAACCATGGTATTAAAGGTGGTCTTTCTAATTCTATGCGTGTTGAGAAGAAAGCGGTCGAATGTGGATATTTCCCCATCTTCCGATATGATCCGCGTAAAGAAAAACCGCTAGAACTCGATATGAAGGCTCCTGATTATTCGAAATTTAGAGAATTTGTCATGGGTGAAACTCGTTATTCTCAATTACCACGAGTTAATCCAGCACACGCTGAAGAATTGCTCACCGGTGCAGAAGAACAAGCAAAAGAACGTCTTGACCGCATCATGAAACTCGGCGGAGTGACTTTCTAAAATAAATGATTTAAGAAATAAATTTAAAAGGCGAAGCATCGCGCTTCGTCTTTTTTTCGGTCCCTAAAAAGAAATGTTGACTGAGGCAAAAGTATTTACTTTAGGCAGCCAAACTTGTACAGACCGCACCTCCTACCGAACTTATTGTCTGACTTTAGATGTGACATGTCGGTTTCTTGTTTTAACTTCTTTGAATATACATTGTTTTTCTTTAGATCTAATTGTAAATTTTGGAAGTCTACAAGCGTAAATTTGGATGGGAGGCATCCTATGTCTTCTATCATTCGCCACTTGATGTTAATAGCAGCGTTATGATCTCTATTGATGATGAGGTGACAATTTTCACAATAATAAGTTCTCTCGCTTAATGGCATCTTCTTTTTGATGTGACCGCATCGTGCACATTTTTTCGTACTTGGGAAATATCGATCTACTTGATAGAAAATTTTTTCTGCTAATTTTGTTTTATAAATTAGTTGTCTAAATGTTTCATAGAAAGAGACGTCTCCTAGCTTTCTTGCGATGATTCGATTTTGAAATAATTCTAAAACGTCGAGATTTTCCATAGCAATGTAGTCGAAATGGCGAACGAGAATTGTCGTAATCTTATGAATGTAATTTAGACGAATGTTCGTAATGTGAAGACTGAGTTTAGCTAATTTTAATTCCAATTTTCTTATGTTATTTGAACGGGGTGTTTTATTTTTTATTGCTACAAATCTTTTTGCGCTTATTTTTTTATTAATGATTGATATTTTATTTTTGTTTGTTTCATATGGGCATGGGTATCGGATAGTTATTCCATTTGATAGGGTCATCGTCTCTTTTATTCCTAAGTCTATTCCTATGGCGTGATTATTTTTCTTTTCGTATTTTTTAATTATTATTTTTCTATCTTTTTCGTCTAGTTTAATTCTCATACCAAGCATGTAGACGCCTGCTCTTTTTTTGAACGTTATCGAAATGATGTGCGAATTTTTAAATCTTAATTTAGTTGATAATTTGATAGGATGTTTTAAACCTTTTATCAATACATAATCTTTTTTAGAATCTTTTTTGTTAACTATTTGAAAATGAGAAGGCGCAAATTTTAATGATGGGAAGTGGATATCTTTTTTAGGATATAGCCGCAATTTTTCTACTGTTGTATTTTTTAAGAGTTCTTTTATTTGAATTTGCATGTCCAAAAATACTGATTGAATGATAAATATTGGAAAAGTGGTTAAATCTTTGATTATATTTTTGTTTTGTTTAAGAAATTGTTCACTTAATTGGTATGGATCGTTAAATATTCTTGTGTCATGAGTTTGATTAAATTGTTCGACAGCGTAGTTTTTAGCAAGTCTTGTAATACGAAAAAGATAATCTAAATAACTTTTCTGTGCATTATTTAAATGGATTTTTGTTTTTTGGCCTAGGCAGATTTGTTTAGTATTGTACATATGTTTCAATACACGATATTTATGTCAAAATGACATATAAATGTTACTTAATTGCTTTTTTAGCAAGTTTATATATAATTTTTAGTTGTCGGGACGTAGCGCAGCTTGGTAGCGCACCATCTTGGGGTGGTGGTTGTCGCGGGTTCAAATCCCGCCGTTCCGACCATTTTTATTAAAACGAATATCGATGGTGTAAGATTATGGAAGATAAAATTAAGGTAATAAGAGCAAGAGAAAATAATCTTAAAAATCTTTCTGTTGAAATTCCTAAAAATAAATTAGTCGTCTTTACTGGTTTGTCTGGTTCTGGTAAAACTGCTTTAGCTTTTGACACTATTTATCAAGAAGGACAAAGGCGTTATGTCGAGTCTTTATCTAGTTATGCAAGGCAATTTCTAGGTAATTTAGAAAAGCCAGATGTCGATGCGATTGAAGGGTTATCTCCCGCTATTGCTATTGATCAAAAAACTACTTCACATAATCCTCGTTCCACCGTTGGAACAGTGACCGAGATTTATGATTATCTTCGTCTTCTTTACGCACGCATTGGTACCCCATATTGTCCTATTCATCACAAACCAATTATCTCTTTTTCTGTTTCGATGATGGTAGATCAAGTAATGAAATTTGAAGAAGGGACTAAGGTTCAAATTATTTCACCAGTCGTTATAAGAGAAAAAGGAACTCACGCTGAAACATTAGAGAAAATCAGAGCGCAAGGCTTTATCAGATTACGCGTCGATGGTAATTTTATGTTGATTGATGAGGTTCCTCTTTTAGATAAAAATATTAGTCACTCAATCGATATAGTCATTGATCGTCTCGTCATTAAAGATGGTATTCGTTCACGTCTATTTGACGCAATTGAATTAGCATTAGATTGGTCGCATGGCTATCTTATTATTTATGATGGCGAAAAAGATACACTTTTGTCGATGCATCATACGTGCGATGAGTGTGGTTTTTCTGTTCCAAAATTGGAACCACGCCTTTTTTCTTTTAACTCTCCTATCGGTTATTGTCCTGATTGCCATGGTCTAGGAGTGAAGCGTGAAGCTGATGTCAATTTATTAGTGCCTAATCAAAAATTATCAATTAAACAGGGCGCTATTGAATATTTTAAAAATACAGTCAATACAACAAATTTGGAATGGCAAGAGTTCAAGGTACTTTTGGATTATTATAATATTCCGATAGATGTGCCGTTCGAGACTCTTACTAATAAACAAAAAGATATCATTTTTAATGGCTCACCAAAAATAATTACTTATTCGCTTACTTCTGTTTCTAAAAACGTCACTCACCGCAAAAAACGCATTGAAGGGGTAAAGACAAAGGTGGAAAGATTATATGAGGAAACAACCTCATCTTTCATGCGTGAATATTACGAAAAATTTCTTCACGATATCCCTTGTTCTACTTGCCATGGTGCGAGGCTTAATAATCAAGCCCTTGCGGTTTTAATTGATGGCAAAAATATTTATGAAGCGACTAAACTTAATACCTATGAATTAAAATGTTGGATGGAAAGACTACGAGAAATATTATCGCCAGAAAAAAAACAAATTGGTGAGCTTGTCATCAACGAAATTCATACTCGTGCTGCATTTTTAAATGATGTTGGCTTGGATTATTTAACTTTAGACCGCATGTCTATGACGTTGTCTGGTGGTGAGTCGCAGCGCATTCGTTTAGCTACACAAATCGGTTCTACTTTATCAGGGGTTATTTATGTTCTTGACGAACCAAGTATTGGTCTTCATCAAAAGGACAATGGTAAACTTATCGACACGCTTAGAAAAATGCGTGATTTGGGCAATTCACTTATCGTTGTTGAACACGACGAAGAGACAATGCGAGCTGCCGATTTTATTGTCGATATCGGTCCTGGCGCTGGTGTTCATGGTGGAGAAGTTGTGGTAGCGGGTACAGTGGATGATGTGATGAATGAACCCCGCTCCATCACCGGTCGTTATTTGAGTGGGAAAGAGAAAATTGAAATACCATCTGGACGGGCAAAAGGCAATGGACACTTTTTAACTTTGCGAGGGGCTTCGTTGAATAATTTAAAAGACGTTGATGTCAGTTTTCCTCTTGGCACGTTAATCGCTGTTACAGGTGTTTCTGGTTCAGGCAAGTCTTCGCTAATTATTGACACTCTTTATAAAGCAATCGCAAGTCATCTTGAAAAAGTAAATTTACATCCCGGTCCTTTTTCTTCTCTTGATGGTCTAAAATTTGTCGATAAAATTGTCGATGTTACGCAAGATCCGATAGGACGCACGCCACGATCTAATCCAGCAACTTATACGAAGGTATTTGATAGAATTCGCGATTTATATGCGGAGACGCTTGAAGCGAAAGCTCGTGGATTCGACAAAGGACGTTTTTCTTTTAATATTCCAGGTGGTAGATGTGAAAATTGTCAAGGTGCTGGTGTGACGCGAATACCGATGAATTTTTTGCCAGATGTTTATGTAAAATGTGAGAAATGCGAAGGGAAAAGATACAACGAAGAGACTCTTCTTTGTGTTTATAAAAATAAGACGATTTCTGATGTTTTAGATATGACTATTGAAGAGGCATATGAGTTTTTCAAAAATTTACCCAAAATCGCTAGCGGATTAAAAATGATGATGGATGTAGGTCTAGGCTATATGAAACTTGGCCAACCCGCTACAACGTTATCTGGTGGTGAAGCACAACGTGTTAAACTAGCTAATGAATTACAGCGCAAACCGACAGGCAAAACTATTTATTTGCTCGATGAACCAACGACAGGTTTACATACTGACGATGTTAAGAGGCTTTTAAAAGTGCTTAGACGTATTGTCGATCATGGCGATACTGTCATCGTCATCGAACACAATCTCGACGTGATTAAAGTGAGCGATTATATCATCGATTTAGGACCCGATGGTGGAGATAAAGGTGGTGAAGTTATCGCAGTTGGAACACCAGAAGAAGTAGCTAAGAACCCTCGTTCTTACACTGGTCAATATTTAAAACATATTTTATTTGATTGAAAATGTGGCGATAAAATGCTAATTTTATAGAAGTTAAATTTATGTTTTTTGCAAATGATGTCACGACAATTAGCTTATTCTCTATCGCACTTGCGTTAGCAATTATAAGTTTTGGTGTCTCTTTTTATTTTGCTATTCGGTTTGTAAAGAATAAACACGTTACGAATTTAAACTACAAAAAAATATGGCTATCAATTTTTGCTCCGCTAGGAGCCACAGTCGTTTTTTCTTTAATGATGTATATTTTCATCGTGCTACTTAATGATTATCCTTTTACTGCTACTGATTGGTCAATGCTTGTCATCGGTGGTATTTTATTTAGTGCGATGATTTCTTCTTTTCCCATCTTTTTTGCTATTTATTATTACAAGACTAATTTAGAGAGATCCTTATCAAAAATTTTCTTTCCATTAATGTTAACATCAATTATAGGTGCTTTCATTTTCTTCGTGCCATTAATTGAATCTTACGCTCCATACATGAATTTCCCTTTGTCCATGGGCATTAGATTTGATGAAAATGGTATTTCATTTCCGAATTATAATTCTGGTTTTCGACCGAACATAGCATGGTATGCATTATTTATTTTAGGTGGTGCAGTATTAGTGTATTTCATATGCGATCATCGTCTTTATCGCGAATATGGACAGCATGGTCTTCTAGAATCGACATTTTTGGTCGCTTTGCCGGCTGGTATAGTCGGCGCACGTATATGGTTTGTTATCATTGATGTAATTGGTAACGATAATAGTATTTATAGGACCGATTGGACTGCTATTTTTCGCATATGGGATGGTGGATTAGGAATCGTCGGTGGCGCAATTTTAGGTATTGTCGTCGGTGTTCTTTGGTTTAGATGGCGACATAAAGGATATGACATTTTTCATATTATGGATATCGTAGTGCCGTCTATTCTCATTGCTCAAGCAGTTGGTCGTTGGGGTAATTTTTTCAATTATGAAGTGTTTGGTGGCGAAACGGAAATTGCTAATTGGTGGTTCTTACCAGAATTCATTAAAAATCAAATGAATATTGGATGGCGTGTTGGCAATACTCCAGACGCAACGTTGATGTATGTACCTCTTTTCTTTATTGAGTGTGTGACGAATTTATTCGGATTTTTCGTCATCGCTTTTATTTTTGGCAAGTTATTGAAGAAATATATGGCTAAAGGCGACTTATGTTTTATGTATATTATTTGGTACGGAATAACGCGAGCGATTATGGAACCTCTTCGTGATGGCGCTTTCGAATATCTTACATCTTGGATTACAGCTTTTTCAATGATAGGAGTTGGCTTATTGTTGATATTAGTAAATCATCTTGTTAGACGTTATTTAAAAGATAGAAAGGTTGCTAAAAATGTATAAGTTGTTAGTGTTTGATTTGGATGGAACTAGCGCAGATACTGACATGATGGTCATTGAGACTATGCGCTCACTCTTTAAAAAATTTGCTCCTGAAAAGGATGTTGGGGATGAAGATTTATTGAAATTTAGTGGACCCCCTCTACGCGTTTCTTTGCCAGAAGCGTTTCCTCATGTACCAATTGAAGTTTCTATGAAAGAATTTAATGAACAATCGATTGCAAATTATGAAAAGTACGTAAAGGCGTTTTATCATGAAAAAGTTGTTTTGATGCGTTTAAAGAGATTAGGCTATAAATTAGCTATTGTGACGAATAAAGCAAATAAATTCATCGATTTTACCCTTAAACTTGCTGATTTAGAAGAGATATTTGATTTTATAGTCGGATATGATGATGTTAGAAAACCAAAACCAAATCCTGAGGGAGTAGAGAAATGTATCGCTCATTTTGGAGTAGAAAAGAAAGACACTCTTTATATTGGTGACACTTATTATGATTATTTGACAGCGAAAAATGCAGGTGTTGATTTTGCTTTGATTACTTTTGTCGATAAACATATTCGTGAACCGATGGATGTAAAATTTAAAGTCAAGTCTTATGACAATCTATCAAATATACTTATGTGTTTGAGGTTTATTGAAGAATAATTGTATGACGAAAAAATTAGAAGTTTGTATTGTTACCGGAGCTTATGGTTCTGGGAAATCTACAGTAACACGTGTCTTTGAAGAACTGGGATATATTATAGTTCAAAATGTTCCTTCTTCTCTTTTACATGAACTTTTTAAAACTTATAGTGAAAATGGCAAAGTAAACAAAATTTTGCTTCTAGTAGAACTTGAAAACGCTCACGAGACAATTTTAACAGCACGCGATGACAAGAATATTAAACTATCAGTTCTCTTGCTTAACGCTGATGTTGATGAATTATTAAAGAGATATAAACTTACAAGACATGTTCATCCCTTACAAGCACATGGATATACATTAGAAGAAGCTTTTAAATACGATCAAGTTAAAATTGAATCTTTAGTGGATGATGCCTCTATCTACATTGATACTAGTGATTATACGGTTCATGAATTGCGTAAGCGCATTTTTGATATTTTTTCTAGTAAAATTGATGATTTGAGCATCACTTTTACTTCTTTTGGATTAAAGCATGGGCTACCTTTAGATGTCGATATTATTTTTGATACACGTATAGTGCCAAATCCTTACTATCTTAGCGAATTGAAGAACAAAACAGGTCGCGATAAAGAAGTAATAGATTATATCTTTTCTTACGAAATAACAGAAAAGTTGATTGAACACATTGTTGATTATTTAGATTTTTATCTTGATAAGATTAAAAAAGAAGGAAGAACGTCTTACACCATTGGCATTTGTTGTAGTGGCGGTAGACATCGAAGTGTTGCAATTGCTGAATATTTAGCTAACTATTATAAAGCAAAATATAATACGAGCGTAAAACATCGCGATGTCGAAAAGGGAGTCTAAATGATTTCTTTTTCAACTAAAATTAAAGAAGAAATAACTAGTAAACCATTTGTTGTTGAGCGTGAAAAAGCACTTTTAAGTGCTTATGTAAAAACTAATGGGTTTATTTCCTATGGAAAAAAAATAAGTATTGTACTCAAGACGCAAAACGCAAAAGTTGCAGGTTATATATATTCTTTATTTGATAAAATTTATCAAATTAAACCAAATATCAGTTTTATAAAAAAGATGAAACTGAATAAAAATATCACCTACTCATTATCTATTAATGGTGATATCAAGCACATTTTAGATGATTTGGGTATTATCTTTTTAAGTGATGAAATTAATCTTTCTTTTGTTAAAGATGACGATTTAATAGGTGGATATCTAGGTGGTGTTTTTTTAGCTAGTGGTTCTTGCAATAATCCACAAAGCGCAAATTATCATCTAGAGATGCAGTTTGACAATTTAAATTATGCAAAAAATATAGTGAAATTGATTAAAAAGCATAAATCTAAAATGTTCAATCCTCGTATTATTCAAAGAAGATCAAATTACATCGTTTATTTGAAGCGCAGCGATCAGATTTCTTCCTTTTTAGTTTTGATTGGAGCAGAGGAGTCTTGCATGGAGTTTGAAAATGTTCGTGTTGATCGTGACTATCGCAACATTGACAATAGGTGGCAAATATGTGATGAAGCCAATTTGCGTCGTACAATTTCAAGTGCTAAACAGCAATTAGAGGATATACGTATCGTAGAAAATAAGTGTCAGGATGAACTTGCAAGGAGTGAGAAAATGCGTTGGCTTATTAGATTAAGGAAAGAAAATGACGAAGCATCATTGAGAGAACTTGCGGAAATGATGAGCGATATTTTTGATATTGAAATTTCTAAATCGAATGTGAATCATCTTTTTAGAAAAATACATGAATTAGCTGAGGGAGTGAAATAGATGGATATTAGAAAACAATTTGGGATGCGAGTGCGTTATTTGCGTAAAATCAGAAAATTAAGTATTGAAGATTTATCCCTAGAAGCGAAGATTAATAGAAATTATCTTGGAGATTTGGAGCGAGGCAAAAGGAATCCAACCTTAAAAGTTATAGGGAAAATCGCGGAAGCACTGGATGTAGATTTATCTTATCTTTTTAAGGGTCTGACAGTTAACGATAATTTTACTTTGATAATTTGAGTTTAATATAGTTATAATATTATTGAACGGAGAAATTGTATGTATTGTATTGAATGTGCTCGTGAAAACGACAAAGATGCAAAAATTTGTGCTTTTTGTGGAGCTGAATTGCATGAACATTTAGATGATGCACAAATGCGTAAGCTCATCCAAATGACGCACAAACGCGAAAATGTTTCTCGGGAACATTTTAACGGAGGACTTGTTTCATTAGTTCTAGGTGCAATCTTTTTAATAATTGGTATCTTATTTATTTATCTTTCTTTTAAAACTCAAACGGTAGCTGGACATTCTTCTAAGGTGTTTTCTGCAACTTGTTTTGAATTTTATGTCGCTTTAGCCGGTATTATTTCTGGCTCAGTTCTCATAATTAGAGGTATTATTATCGTATCTCTTGAAAAGAGTAGACAAAATAAATTTGCTCGTTTGATTGCCTCGTTGAGAAATAAAACATTTAAGCAAGTTTAATCTCAAAATCACATATGCTAGTTGAAACATCTCCAACGTCATTTCTGACACGAGATGTTTTTATTTTTTTAACATTATTAAATTAAAAAATAATCTAATTGAGAACATCTTAAGATGTTGTTATAATGTTATCGTCAATTTAAGGAGGAAACAATTATTTATGGCAATTAAAATTGGCATCAATGGTTTCGGAAGGATTGGTCGTCTAGCCTTCCGTCGCATGGAAAGTCTAGGTGGCGAATTTGAAGTTGTAGCTATTAATGATTTATCTGATGCGAAAACTTTAGCGTATTTATTAAAATATGACACGGCTCATAAGAGATTTGGTGAATCTGATATCAGCGTTTCTGAGGATGATACCGCAATTGTCTATAAGGGACGTAAAATTCCCGTTCTTGGAAAGCCTAATCCAGAAGAATTAAATTGGAAAGATTATGGCGTCGATATCGTTTTAGAATGCACTGGGCGTTTTAAAGGCAAAAAAGACGCTATGGTTCATATCACTAGCGGCGGAGCCAAGGGTGTTATCATTTCTGCTCCAGCTGATAAAGAAACCCCAACATTTGTCTACGGAGTTAACACTGACGGTCTTAAGAAAGACGATTTAGTTATCTCTGGTGCTTCTTGTACCACCAACTGTCTTGCTCCTGTTTGTAAAGTATTAGATGAAAAATTCGGTATACTTGGTGGTTACATGACAACTGTCCACGCTTATACCAATGATCAAACAACTCTTGATTTAGTTAAGAAAGGTAACCTACGTCGTGGCAGAGCAGCCGCTGCAAATATTGTTCCAACTTCAACTGGTGCAGCGAAAGCTATCAATTTGGTTATTCCTTCACTTGAAGGACGCTTACGTGGTGGTGCATTGCGTGTTCCTGTTGTCGATGGTTCTTTAGTCGATTTATCACTTTTACTCAAAAAGGATGTGACTGTTGAAGAAATTAATGCGGCGATGAAAGAAGCAGCCGGAACATATTTAAAAGATGTATTAGCGTACAACGAAGATGAAATTGTTTCTAGCGACATCATTGGCGCTACAGCTGGTTCAATTTTTGATGCTACTCAAACGGTTGTGTTCAAGACACCAGAGGGAACGCAGTTGGTTAAGGTTGTATCTTGGTACGACAATGAATATAGTTACACTTGCCAATTTGTCCGTTTAGCTGGTGAGATGGGTCGCAAATTAGGCTGCAAGTAATATTTTTGGTAAAAATAGAGCATCCTTAGGGGTGCTCTTTTTTGTTATTATAAGGAGATTATTATGATTAAAACTATTGAACAATTAGAAAATCTAAATGGAAAAAAGGTTTTAGTTCGTGTAGATTTTAATGTCCCATTAAAAAATGGTGAAATTCGCGACGATAATCGTATCGTTCAAGCTTTGCCTACAATTAAATATCTTTTAAGTCATGGTGCTAGAGTTATTCTCTTTTCACACTTAGGCAAGATTAAACATAAAGAAACCCCAGATGTTATTGCTGAACAAATGAAAAAGAATAATATGGCCCCTGTCGCTAAACGTTTAGGCGAACTTTTAAATCTAAATGTACATTTTGTTGACGTTACGAGAGGCGATAAACTCATTGCTGGTGTGAACGCCTTAAAGGATGGCGAAGTATTGCTCATGCAAAATACTCGCTATGAAAAAGGCGAAGAAAAGAATGATACTGAGTTATCGTCCATTTGGGCAAGTCTTGCCGACATCTATGTTATGGATGCTTTTGGAAGCGCTCATCGTGCACACGCATCCACATACGGGGTTCCTGAAATTCTCAAAAAAGAAGGTAAGCCCGTTGCTATGGGATATCTAGTTGAAAAAGAAGTTAAAAACTTGAATCGTTGTGTTTTTGTTGATGAAAAAGATCGCCCTTATGTTGCAATCTTAGGCGGACTCAAGGTTAGCGATAAAATTAAAGTCATTGATTCGCTTTTGAAAAAATGTGACAAAATTTTAATCGGTGGCGCAATGGCTTACACATTCCTTAAGGCTTTAGAAAAGAATATCGGAACTTCCCCGTGCGAATTGGATCAATTAGATTATGCTAGAAGATGTTATGAAGGGTCTCGCGGTAGAATTGTTTTGCCATGTGACAGTGTTGTTACTGATAAGTTTGAAGGTTGGACAGAAAAACTTGTGACCGACGGTAACAATATTCCTGATGGGTTTGAAGGCATGGATATTGGTCCAAAAACTATTGACCATTTCACCAAAGAGTTGTCGAACGCAAAAATGATTTTCTGGAATGGACCAATGGGCGTGTTTGAGCAAACCGATTTCCAAGCAGGCACTCGTGCAATTTGTGAAGCAATTGCTAAATTAAACAACTGTTTCAGTGTTTGTGGCGGTGGAGATTCTGCAGCAGCTATCAAAGAATTTGGATACACGGATAAATTCTCTCATGTTTCTACTGGTGGCGGTGCTTCCCTAGAAATGATTGAAAATGACGGGAAGCTTCCTGGAATTGTTATACTAGAGGAATAATTAGCAATGAGAAACAAAATTCTTTTTGGCAATTGGAAAATGAATAAGACTAATGCCGAGGCATTAGAATTCGCTAATGGTCTTAGTGATTTGGTTGAGCTTGCTTCTTCGCATAATGTTGTTTTAGGTATTGCCCCAAGTTATTTAGCGTTGGAAACGTTAAAAAAACATACTTCAGGTATAGTTATAGCTAGCCAAAACGTTCATTATCTGGATCACGGTGCATATACTGGTGAAATTTCTGTACCAATGTTAAAAGAAATTGGCATCAATGCATCGATTATTGGACATTCAGAAAGAAGAACTTATGATAATGAAACAAATGAAAAATGTCATTTAAAAATTGTTCGCCTACTTCAAGAAAATATGATTCCTCTCTATTGTGTCGGCGAAACGTTAGAACAATTTGAAAATGGTCTCACAAAAGAAGTCGTGGAGGAACAAATTAGAATTGGTTTGAACAATTTGGATAGTGCTGATGTTAGCAAAATAATTATTGCATACGAACCGGTTTGGAGTATAGGAACAGGAAAAAATGCATCAGTAGAAATTGCACGTGAAGTTATTAGTTTCATTCGCAATGTCGTTGAAGACATGTATGGATTAAATGTAGCCAATTCTATTCATATTCTTTATGGCGGTTCAGTTAAACCAGAAAACATTGATTCCTATTTATTGAATGATGACATTGATGGTGCACTTGTTGGTGGTGCATCTTTAACAAAGGAAAGCTTTTCCCTTTTATTGAAAAAAATAATTTAATCGTTTTAATGGTTAGTATAGTTCATTGCTTTGATTATACTAACCTTTTTTATTATAATAAATGTAAGCATATTTCGTGTTAACATCGAAAAAAGGAGGCGTACAAAAAATGGAAATATTACAACCTGAATTTCAGAGTGTAGAGTCCAAAGCAAAAACAGCTTATGCATACGTTCGTGTTTTCCTCTACATGGCAATTGGTTTAGCTGTAACTACTGTGGTAGCGTTAGGTTTGCCATATTTGATGTATTATATAGCGTACGCAACAAACAATCCGAATGACGTTGCAGTTTCTTGGTATGTTTTAGTAGGTATCTCATCTATTTTACAAATCATTCTTATTTTTATAGTCAATAGCAAAACATTACAAAATAAAAAAATTGGAACTTGGGTTTCGTATACTCTTTATTCGATATGTATGGGTATATTAATGTCCATCTTTTTTGCTGTTGGATTTGAAATTGCCCTTCCAACTTTCGGAGTTGCGTTTGGAATTACTTGTATTGCTTTTTTGATAATGGCTCTTATTGGTTATCTAACAAAAGGTAATTTGAATATTTTTGCAAACATAGCGCTAGGATTATTGTTTTCTGGTTTGATATTGAGTTTCGTGAATTGGATGTTAATGATTTTTATGCCAGTGGAGTATGGTGTTTGGACATGGATAGACTGGGTTATTACTTTTGTTATGCTAATAGGAATATTATTAATTACAGCATTTGACATGAATAACTTTAAAAATACTATTCAAGCAGGGGTTGAACTGACTCATGGTTTGTTGGTTTTCTATGCTTTTCAGTTCTACGTAGATTTTATATATATATTAATAAGAATAATGACAGTTTTGATTGCAACACGTAGATAAATTATTTTAATATAACTATATTAAAGATGGTTCCAAAATTTAATTGGAACTATTTTTAAAAATATGAAAAATATTTTGTTAATTGAAAAACAAAATGCAACAAATGTTTGAAATATATTTCATTTAATAAAATCAAACAAATTGAAAGGAC
>CALVPP010000022.1 GCA_944351395.1 uncultured Bacilli bacterium | reverse complement strand
ACTTTATCTATGATATAGTTTTTTCGTCGTGGACTTTAAGAAAAAAATACTTGATAATTGTAGGTATGAAAAATAAATACAATACGCCTTATGCTCATGCGACGAATATATACGACATCAATCCATCTTTCTTTAGAAAAGAACATATAAAAGTTATCTTGTGTGATTTAGATAATACTTTGGATTCATATCGTGCAATGTCTCCTAGACAAGAAGCTCTTAAGTTCAAAAACGAATTAGATAAATTGGGAATTAAATTAATAATCATTTCCAATAATCGCGAAAAAAGGGTCAAACCATATGCCGAAAAATTAGGCGTTACTTCTCTATCTAAGGCCGGCAAACCTTTTAAAAAAAGAATTAGTCGTTTTCTAAAAGAAAACTGCTATAATTTAAGTGATGTATTACTCGTGGGTGATCAACTCATGACCGACATCAAATGCGCAGCGAGATTAGGCATCAAATCTATTCTCACTGAAAAACTTGTCCAGGAAGACCAATGGACTACTCACATCAATCGTCTCTTTGATAGACCTTTGAGACGCCGCCTCTTGAAGAGAGGTTTATTGATAGATTGGAGGAAAAGATATGAGCACAGTTAAAAGAGTTAAACAATGCGCAGGATGCGGTGCAATATTGCAAGCTGACGACCCTAACTTAGAAGGTTATGTGCATGAAGAAGTGTTGAACAAAACTGATAACCGCGTTCTTTTTTGCAATGAGTGCTATGAAAATTTTAAAAACAATTATGTCGCACAAGAACCTACTCTTAATTCCGAATTTCTAACTTTGCTAGATGACGCTATTAGAAAACAAGCTCTCATCGTCTACGTCGTAGACTTATTTTCGTTTGAAGCATCGTTTATTCGTCAAATTGATGAACATTTAGCACCATTAGATGTCATTATGGTGGGAAATAAAATAGATGTCCTTCCACCTAAAACAAATTATGAGGAAATAAGAGAGTATTTACGCCATCGTGCACGTATGGCGTCTTTGAATGTTAAAGATATAGTTCTAGTGGACATTCATAAAAAAGAAACCATTGATAAAATGTTTAGTGTCATAAACGAAAATCGTCACGGAAAAGATGTTTATGTCATAGGCGCGAAATCGAGCGGAAAAACGACACTTATCAATGCCTTTTTAAAGAATTTTAAAAACGATACAAAACAACTCATCGCGACGACGAATTATCCAGGCACACATTTACATACGTTCAAAATTCCTTTAGATGATAATTCCTCAATTTATGAGCCAACTGGATTTAACATTGATAATTCCATCATGTCTAAGGTAGAAACACACGTACAACGATTTATTTCTCCTAGGCGTCCTGTGAGCGCTAATAAGATGACATTACATCCTGGACAATCTATATTTATCGCAGGGCTAGCACGTGTCGATTTAATTGATGGCCCGAAAACAGAAGTGAAACTTTACGTGAGTGATGAAGTGGAATGCAAGAAAAAATCATCCAGTGATATCGATAAAAAGTTCATACGTTACATTCACGAAGAAAAACTTTTCCCAGTGAGCGATAGATTACGCTCAATCGCTGATTTTGACGTTTATGACGTCGACGTCGATGAAAAAGGAAAACGTGACATAGGTATTTTAGGTCTAGGTTGGATCGCTTTTGAAGGCAACGGTCAAAAACTACGTTTTCTCGTTCCAAAGAAAGTCTCAATTTATAGTTCACGTTCAAAAATCAAATGATGGATACGAAAACGAAAAGAAAATTAAAAAGTCTAGCGATGACGTTAGATACTAATTATCAAATTGGTAAACAAGGTGTAACCAACAACGTTTTAACGTTATTAGATAACGCTCTAACTGCACACGAACTCATAAAAGTTAGCGTCAACAAAAGTGTACACGACGATATAGGTACTTTTATTTTAGATTTATCTTCAAAATTACACGCAGAAGTAGTCGAGAAAAAAGGTTATACGATTGTCCTTTATCGAAAAAATCCTAAAAAAGATATTATAAAATTATAATTTTATGGCTAATATTATCATCTACGGTGGCTCATTTGATCCGATTCATAACGGGCATATTAAAATAGCCTTAGAAGCTCACGAAAAATATGACGCTAAAGTTATTTTTGTACCTTCTAAGTACCCACGTTGGAAAGAACCAAGCGCTAAAGCTATTCATCGATTGAATATGCTTAAGTTAGCCTTAAAACCATACGCTAGTTTTTTTACAATTGATACATATGAACTCGACAACGAACAAGATCCGAACTACACTATTGATACTTTAAAATATTATGTTAACCAATTTCCTAATGATCAATTGTTCTTATTAATCGGCGAAGATCAAGTCGATAAATTCCACGAATGGAAAGACGCTGATAAAATCTCAGGATTGGTACAAATCGTCTATTATGGACGAGATGACGCTAATCATGAAAATGCCTCTAAAAACATTTTAAAATACCATATGGAAAAACTTGATGGGGATTTATCCAATACATCGAGCACCGATATACGTAATATGAAATCGATTGACACGCCATTAGTAGTTTTAAAATACATCATGGATAAAAATTTATATTTTGCGAAACAAGTGCGTTCCTATTATAGTTCAGCGCGTTATGAACACGTCTGTTCGACCGCGGAGACAGCGTACCTCATCGCCATGGTTAATGAATCAATCGACGTCTATAAAACTTTCATAGCGGCTTATTTGCATGATTTAGGAAAAGATGCATCTAAAACACTATATGACGAGTGTATGGAAGGTGAATTTAGTCGCTTTGAGAATTTACCGCCATATTGCCTTCATCAATTTGTCGGAAGATATATCGCTGAGCATGATTTCGACATTGAAGATGAAGATATATTAGATGCAATTGAATATCATTGTACTGGTAAAGCTCATATGTCTAATGTAGCGAAAGTAGTCTATGCGTCTGACAAGATTGAACCAACCCGTGGATACAATTCTCAAGATTTAATGAATGCATGTATGAAAGATATTGAAAGCGGATTCATTACCGTGTTAAGAGAAAATAAAAAATACATCGATTCAAAAAAACAAAAAAACGAAAAGAATTTCCTTAGTGAAGAGTGCTTTAATTATTATTTGAAAGATAATTGATGAAAATGATAAAAAATATTTGGAGAAGTGTTTTTTGCAAAAAATGTAACAACTTCGCATAATATCTATTATGTTAACTAAATTATAGAAAAAGCAAGTTCTATACTTATTTTGAACTTACTTTTCATTTTATAAACGGTATTTAATGATTCTTAAAAATGTGAGTTTTCCACAAAAATGATGTCAAATAAATATACTAATTATATACTTATTATCTACTAACGAAATTATTAGTTCTTTTGCCCCGCATCAATTTTACTCTCATTATCAAGCGCGATATTGTCGACATATAATCGTTTTATGGCGTGACTTATCGATTCCATTTGTTCATCTTTTAATTTGAGTGTTGATGATCTTCCTTCATGTTCATTTATGACCATCGTCGAATATAATCGCATCTTGTCTAAACTTCTAATTTGATTGACGACCGCTAAGGTTTGAAAGTTAGTTTTTATTTCTGGAATGAAGCCTAATTCTACATCTGATTTCGGATGTGCTCCAAATTTATCTGATTTTAAAGGACAAACAATGACTAACGGATTATTCTCTTCCGAATCTTTTAAAACAACTCCATAATGGCGATGAGAAAATTCCGCATTCACATTAACGCCCCAATCGAATTCATAGACTTCGCCACGCTTCATCGCGAGTTTTAATCGGTATTTAGTTGCAAACGTCGCATATTCTAATTGTCTTTTGACCCATTCTAACTGCATTCGCATGTTTTTAAGCCTGGCGATTTGTTCTCTTTCTTCGGCGATCGATTTTTTTGGAACATCGACCATGTTCAAACTGTCTAGATTTCCCATTATTATATTTCCTCCCTCTCGACATGTGTTTTTAGTTTATCTTGGAAAGAAAATAATATAGTTTATTTTTTATTTTTTATTAAATGAATATTTGTTAGCTATATATTTCTTTAAGAAATAAAGTCCAATATCAATGATTATGGTTAACATAATAACAAACGTCGCAATCGCATAGATGTAGTTATATTCACCAGCATTCTGATAAATTTTAATCATGTTTCCTAGTCCTGGTAATGATGTATTACCGTTCATTAATTCTGCCATCATGATTATTTTTAAACCTAGACCAATCGTTTGGGTGATAGTAAGTGAAATGTAAGGAAATGATAATGGTAATAAAACTTTAATTACGTTATGTGGTTTATGATACCCACCATCGATTTCTAATGAATCAGATATAGAATCATCGACGCTATTTATACCTTTAGCGAACGCTTCATAAATTATAGGAAAAAGCACGAAACTAGCGATGATATATGGCGAAAGGCGATCATTCACCAAAACGACGATTACGACGAGAATGATAACCGTCGGATACGCTCTTAAAATTGTAATAATTGGATATAAAAAAGCGTAAAAACGCTTGAATAGACCTGCTAGAGTGCCTAAGATACCTCCGACCATAAAACAAACTAGTAAGACGATGATAAGTCTAAGCAACGAATATCCAATACTAACATAAAAATATTCCATGGTGAAAAGCGTGCCTAACGAAACAAATGTCTCGCTTGGCCCAACGAGCAATGGAGAATCCGCTATATAAGCGACGAGCCACCATAAAAATAAACAGAAACAAATACCAAAAAAGATGAAGATTGGACGATAATACTTATTTTCCCATTTCTTCATCTTTTCCAACATATTAGTTATTATACATTCTTTTCAATTAAAGAATGAGTGTTTCATCGACAAGTGGCTGTTTTAGTAAAGTAAGAAATTCATTAATATCTAAGTCCGCTCGTTCATCGGGTTTCACTAATCCAAAGCTATTTTTACCACCGCTTTGTAAAGCATTTACTTGTGCGGCATTATAACCAAATCTTGCACGGACTAATGTTTGATCAAATTGATTTAAATACGTTACGACATCTTCTGGGTGTTCGGTTGCAGTTACGATATTCGTATCGATAAATTTTAAATATTCATCGATTTCATCTGCGTATGTATCATAAAACCCTTCGTAACGGACGAATAATCCAGCTTGTGGAATGCCAGGTAATCGAGTTTTTTCTTCAAATTCTTCCTTGATGTTAGAGATTATGTTAACCTGTCCGTAGGTAGTTGCTGCTTGATTGTTCATCGCTCCGTATAATGACGGTTCAGCTATGAATACATAATCGACCTGATTTCCTTGATATGTTCCGTTCATGAGAACAGCCGCGGCATCGGATGTCGCATTAACATACGCATCTACAGGAGCATATGGATAAAGATAATCATAAGCTAAGTCTGGAATTAAGCCTTCACCAAAACTCACGATATAATCATCAACACTGGGGACGGAATCTTCACTTTTATTTATTCCAGCAAGGAAAAAATTACCACCAGTAATTAAAGAATATAATTTGAAATTGGCGTTGTTCTGCTTGATAAACCTTAAACCAGAAATAGAATCGAATATAACATAGTTATATTCATCCGCTACCAATTCATCTCTTACTAGTGTTGGTGTCGAATTGGTTACGTAATGTTCGCTGTCTTCATAAAGAGTATAAAGCGCTAAACTAGGTGCACCAGCTGGAGAGATGAATTTATGATTTAAGGTATCTGGGTCAGTTGGAGCACAACTCACCAAAAGTGAGAGCAAACTAAAAGTTGCGATAAGTTTTGTTTTATTCATATTTTTAATCCTCTAAAATTTCTTTTATCTCTTGACCAATGAGAGTTTCAGTTTTTTCTAAGTTGAAGTTTTTAAGTATCGTTTCTCCGATATCAGCAAAACTAAATCTATCATTTAAATGTGTGCCGTTAGAAATATTTCTAGAATAGACGAGTAAAGGGACCATTTCACGAGTATGATCTGTGCCAGTCCATGTCGGATCGTTACCATGATCCGCAGTAATCATGAGTAAATCATCGTCATGCATTGAATGCATTAAATCGCTTAAACGTTTATCGAATGCTTCGATAGCGTTACCATAGCCTATCGGATTACGACGATGCCCATATTCGCTATCGAATTCGACGAGATTAACAAAGCATAATCCTTCTTTAAATTCATCGCCTTTAGCAATAGCGATAGTTTTATCCATACCATCTTCGTTAGACACAGTTTTCACTGTTGCGGTCGCTCCATGTCCATCAAAAATGTCATAAATTTTGCCGACGCATGAAACGTCGTAACCATGTTCTTTTAAAATATCCATCACGGTTTTTTCTGATGGAGCTAAAGCGAGATCGTGTCTATTAGCGGTTCTTTTAAATTCACCAGGCTTTTTACCAACAAATGGCCTAGCGATGACACGTCCAACTAAATACTCTGGTTTCATACATATCTCGCGTGCTATTTCACAACAACGATACAATTCTTCTAAACCTGTCACCTCTTCGCTAGCAGCAATTTGTAAGACACTATCAGCAGATGTGTAGACGATTAAAGAATTGTCTCTAATTTGTTCTTCACCTAAATCTTCGATAATCTTTGTGCCGCTGGCGGCATAATTGCCTATGACTTTGTGTCCTGTTTTTTCTTCTAATTCTTTGATTAGTTCAGGCGGAAAACCAGTATCGGTAAAAGTTTTAAAAGGTTTGGTAGTTAGGATACCCATCATCTCCCAGTGACCAGTCATCGTGTCTTTGCCATTGCTCGCTTCGTGTAGACGCATACTATAACTGTGCGGATGAGATACTTTTTTTGTACCAACGATAGGAGCAAGATCAGCAATACCTAAGTTTTCTAAGTTAGGAATATTAAGACCGTTCTTTTTTTCACTTATGTGAACGAAAGTGTTTGCACCTTCATCGCCAAATCTTTTAGCATCCTCCATGTAGCCGATGCCTAACGAATCCATGACGATGAGAAATATTCTTCTATATTTTTGTTTCATTTGTTCACTTCCTTTCTTCGCTTTTAATCTTAGATTATTTTGTGATAAATGACAAACTATATGCTTAAAAAATTATTTATTCTTCATATATACGTCATACGCACTGAGAATTCTTTGTTCAGTAACATGTGTATAAATTTCAGTAGTAGAGATATTCTTATGACCAAGCATCTCTTGTACAGCACGTAGTTCAGCGCCTCTTTCTAACATGTGGGTAGCGAAAGAGTGTCTAATTGTATGTGGGGAAATATTTTTTCTAATGCCAGCCTTAGTAGCGTATTTTTTAATACGTTTAAAGAAAAATTGACGTGAAATTCGTTCTCCATATCGATTTAGGAAAATCGCATTTGTTCTTTTCCTTCCAGGATTAAAAGAGCGTGCTTTATCGATGTATTCATTTAATGCACCTAAAGCATAATCTCCTAACGGCACTGATCTTTCTTTATTGCCTTTGCCGATAACGGTGACGATGCCATGTTTGAAATCGACGTTATCCATCGTAAGAGTGACGAGTTCGCTGACACGAAGTCCAGTCGCATACATCACTTCGAACATCGCCTTATCGCGTAGTCCATCTTCCTTTGTCTTATCAGGAGCAGCTAATAAATCATCAATCTCGTCATACGTTAAAAATGTAGGTAGTGATTTTACTTTTTTAGGAGGATCGATGCGAGGGATGTCCATCGAAGAAATATTTTCTCTTATCAAAAACATATAGAAGGCTCGCGTAGCAGATAATCTTCGTGTAATTGTCGATGGCTTAAGACCTTCGCTAGCTTGTTTTCTCATATAATCGCTGATGTCGCTAGGAAAAAGATCCTCGCTCGTCTTTTTTGCGTCGCCAAAATATTCAAAAAACTTTTTGATATCGCTTAAATAGCTATCGATGGTATTTTTTGATAAGCCTTTTTCGACGTGCAGATATTGCTTATATTCTTCAATACATTCTTTAATATCCATAATTGTCATCACTCCTTTTTCTTAAGCAATTCGCCTGCTCTTTTAAGAATTGGTTTCTTCATCTTTCGATTAAGATCATTTATGAGCAATCTTACTTCATTTTCTTTCTCGTGTTCTTGATAATCAAATAAGGACATTTGAACACTCATATCACGAGGCGACATAAGATTTTGTAATGTCACTCCAACGAGTCTGATTGGTGAGCCATCGTAAATTTTATCGAACAATTGCATCGCACGATTAAAAATATCTCTTGCATCATTTGTCGGCTTTGCAAATGTGATACTTCTATTAACGACTTTAAAATCCGTCTTCTTAAGGACAATTTGTACAGTCTTTCCAATCTTATCTTCTTTTTTTGCTCTTTCACTTACTTCGATAGATAATTTTTTGAACATTTCTTCTATTTCGTTTACATCGTCTGTGTCGTGCATGAATGTCGTACTATGTCCGATGGACTTTGGATCACTTGGCTCCATCTCTACCGTGTCATTCCCTTCGCCATGCAACCATTCTTTTAAAGTATAGAAAAATTTACCTAAAATTCTTTTTAATGTATCGTCATCTTCGTCCAACTTTTTAGCGAGTTCACCAATGCTACTAATTCCTAATTGTTTTAATTTGACAGCACTCTTCTTCCCTACACCGTACATATCATCTATTTTCAAAGGGTAAAGCAAACTTGGAATATCTTCAGGATAGATAAAGGTTAATCCATTTGGTTTTTTATAATCACTACCCATCTTGGCAAGAAATTTTGTCGGGCCTACTCCGATTGAAAAAGTGAGTCCTATTTTTTTAGAGATGGTATTTTGCATATTTCTTAAATACGTCTTAGCGTCAAGTGCATTCAAAGTCTCACTCATATCACAAAAACATTCATCGACGCTAGCGATTTCCATAACGGGAGCGTATTCATGTATCTCATTAAAAAATTTCTTCGATAAAGCGTGATAATATGCAAAATCTTCGTGTCTTATGATGAGATGCGGGCATTTTTTTAATGCCATGAATGTCGGCATCCCGCTTTTAACTCCGTATTTTCTCGCTTCGTATGAACAAGTTGAGATAATTCCAGATCGACCCGTACGGCCGATAGCTAAAGGTTTTCCTTTTAATGAAGGGTCACGTAAAATCTCGGCATTTGCGAAGAAAGCATTTAAATCGATATGAACAATATATTTTTTATTCATAAGAAAATTCTATACAAAAAAGAAAATAATATCAATATTATGTTAACCAATTTTTTTATTTAGGTGCTTTAAATGTGCTTTAAAATCGCATCGAGAACGCTAAAAGAATCGACTTTAGTTTCTTTCATCTGATTTTCTATCGAGTCATATTCGATATAATCATCAGGAATGCACATCGAGATGATTTTCGATTTATTGCCAAGTGAAGTTAATAAATTTATGACGTCGTTTGTAAATCCATGTTTCGTGCCATAAGCATCATGAATAATGATTATTTCATAGTTTTTTTCGACGATATCATTCATAAATTTTATGTTAATCGGTTTCTGATAAATAGCATTGTAGACATCTACTTTTAGTTTTCTTTGTTCAATTAAATTTAAAATATCATTTAAGATGGGGCCATAAGAGATTAAGGCAATTTTATCACCGTTATTCTTTTCATAAATCCAGTCTCCTACTGATAAATTGTCTATATTTTCTTCAAATATCTCATCTTTTTTTACAAGAGATCTAGGAATACGAATAACTTGTACATCTTCTTTTGCTTTTGCCGCTAGAAGGAACAATTTATGAGCTTCACGCTCAGTTTTTGCCATTGCGATATTCACATTTGGTGTAGAATGTAGTATCGAAGCATCAAAATAACCTTGATGCGTTTTACCATCTGCCCCAACAAGTCCAGCTCTTTCGATGAGAAGAATCATCTTAAGATGTTGTCTTGCTATGTCAGTCACTAATTGATCTATAGAACGTAAGAAAAAGGTTGAATAAATAGAAACGATAGGTAATTTTCCACCCAGAGCCAAGCCTTCTGCAAAAGACAATGCGTGTTCTTCACTTATGCCGACATCAAAATATCGTTTAGGAAAATCTTTGCTTATTTCGCTCAAATTAGCACCCACACCAGTCGCAGGTGTAATGCACATAACATCGCTATTTTCTTTCATCAAATTGTAAATTTGTTCGCTATAAATATGCGACCAAGAAACATAACCCTCGTGCATATTTTTTGGCTCACCAGTCTCGACATGAAATGGTGTTGTGCCATGCCAATAACCTTCATCGTCTAGCATAGCTTTATCGTAACCGAACCCCTTCTTCGTCTTCACATGTAAAAGGACAGGCTTCGTCGCTTTTTTAGCGCGTTTTAAACATTTTTCAATCGCTCTTATGTCATGCCCGTCGACAGGACCAATATAAGTAAAGCCTAAATTGTCGAACAAAGTCGTAGGAACTAACCAACGCTTAATCATATTTTTTGTCTTGATATTTAGCAAAAATATTTTTTTACCTATTCTCGAACGATTGAGCAATTTTCGATAAGCGGTTTTCGTTTGAATATATGCTGAAGAAGTCGAAATGCGAGAGAAAAATTTACCTAATCCACCGACAGTGCGAGAAATGGACATACCATTATCGTTCAAGACGATGATGAGAGGAAGATTTAAATGGCCAGTGAAATTTAATCCTTCAAATGCTACACCATTCATCAAAGATGAATCTCCAATGAGGGTGACGATGTATGATCTTCTTTCATTCTTTTTTAAATTCAATCCTTTAGCTATAGCTAAACCATCTGCAACACTAATGGAAATAGAAGAATGGCCAGACTCGAAAATATCATATGGTGATTCTTTTTTATCGATGAATCCACTTACGCCACGACGAGAACGTAATTGTTTTAAAGAACGACCGGTTAAAATTTTATGAGCGTAGCATTGATGCCCTACGTCGAATAGAAGTATATCTTCTAGAAAATTAAAGGATCTATGAAGTGCAATAGTTAATTCGACAACACCTAGATTTGAAGATAAATGCCCACCACATTCGCTGACTGATGAAATAATCTCATCTCTAATATCTTTCGCTAACGTATTTAATTCTTCGTAACTTAAAGACTTCAAAAAATCGGGTGATTTTATTTCATTCAAAGCGATATGTTTTAGTTTCTTCGTTTTTGCCATACTAACTAAATATATACTAAAAATCAACTAATCTTTGTATTCTTCTACTGTTGAGTCTTTATTTACTATCTTTGCAATCTTTTGTTCTGCTTCACTTAATCGTTTCTCTAAATCTTTGATGAGAGACATCCCTTCTTCAAATAATTTTAGATTTTCTTCCAAAGGTAAAGTTTCGCTTTCGATAGTTTTTACAATTTCTTCTAATTTATTTAATCCTTCTTCAAAACTCATCTTCTTTTCGTCATTCATAAATCTTTTTCCTCCACTCCGACGACGTCAGTTAATATTCTTCCATCGGCAATTTGAATTCTTATTCTATCATTTTTTCTAACATTTTTAACACTTGTGATGACTTTTTCTTCTTTACTCACTAAAGCATAGCCTCTTTTTAATATTTGCTTAGGATGGCTTACTTCTAAGCGAACTTTGAAATTGTTCACCA
Source organism: uncultured Bacilli bacterium (assembly GCA_944351395.1). Classification (GTDB taxonomy): domain Bacteria; phylum Bacillota_I; class Bacilli_A; order RFN20; family CAG-826; genus CALVUG01. The sequence continues at coordinate 9,903 of CALVPP010000022.1, read as the reverse complement.
TATCACTAAATCTTTTTAGTTTGTATTTAAAAGTGTTTATCATTTCTCTTTCATATGTTTGAACTTTCAATAAACTATCATGATATTTCGAACTAGGGGATTTAAAAAACTCATTAGTCTCATATCCTAAAACTTTTAGCTTTAATTTTGATAAATAATGTCTTATATCACTACTTAACGTGTTACGACAACTATCTAAATTAAGTAATATGTCATCTTTATTTGGCGTCGCTTTTTCTGCTGCAGCGGTCGGCGTTGACACTCTTAAATCGCTAGCTAAATCGACTAATGTCGTATCAATTTCATGTCCTACTGCTGAGATGATAGGTATTGGACTCATTGCAACAGTCCTCACAAGATTTTCATCATTAAATGCATCTAAATCTTCATCGCTTCCTCCGCCACGAGCGACGATAAGAGTATCTAACTTAGGAATGAATGAATAAGCTAATTTTAAAGCGTTCATAAGAGCGTTAGGGGCAGCTTCACCTTGCACGAGACTTGGAAAAATATAAATATTGACGATAGGATAGCGTCTATTTATATTGAATAACAAATCTTTTAAAGCGGCAGATTTTGGTGCGGATATAATACCAATATTTTTTGGATGAGCGACGATGGGTCTTTTCCTATCTTCATCGAAGAGACCTTCTGCTGCTAATTTCTTTTTCAATTCTTCTAGAGCAAATAATTTATCACCTCGACCAGCTTCTTCCATCTCATCGACAATAATTTGGTATGTACCTTGTTTGAGATAGACGCTTAGACTGCCTTTAACGATGACTTCGTCACCGTCTTTAGGAGTGAAATGTAAATTAGTTTGTTTAAAAGCGAACATCACTGCTCTTATAATCGCATCATCATCTTTCAAAGAAAAATATAGATGGGGACTATTAGTTCTCAATGACATATTGGATATTTCGCCTTTTAAGGTGATATTACGAAAAAGAGGCGTATGTTCAATAGCGGATTTAAGAATGCTAGAAATTTCGCTCACGGTGAAGATGTGAACGTTCATCTCTTCTTTCATAAGATGTTATCCAATATCGCATTTACGAAGCGATAATCATTATCTTTTAAATATTTTTTTGCTAGGTTAATAGCGACGTCGATGATGACATTGCGATCGATGTTAGATACATATTTTCTTTTTGCTAGACTAGAAAGCAGTATTGCTTGAGTGAGCAAAGGGAGACGATTGAACGTCCATTTGACGAGATGTGGTTCAATCTCTTTGATCAATTCTTTTTCGTGTAGCAAAGTTTTTATAACTACTTCTTTAACAAATGCATCAACTTCATCGTAATTTTCTGCACCGACTATGTCGGTGATGAGTTCTTTAATATCGTATTCTACTTGAAATTTATCGTAAAGTAAGGAATCGTAGACGATAAAAAGGATGGATGCGTGTGCTTTATTTCTCGAGGAAATCATATTTATGTTCTTCATCCTCCTTCTCTTGTCTAAGAACTTTGCCATCTTTCACCTGGACATTTTTGAAACGTTTTTCGATGGCTATCACATTATAATACGAAAAGACACATAAGAAAGCGAAAAATAAAATGATGATGTGCGTTATCATCGCTACACAATAGTTAGCGAAGCCGGTATTTAAAAAAGAAAATACGGCGACGATGCTATCACAAAGATAAAAAGCGAAGCTTATGATAATCCAGACGATATTAATCTTTATCGAAAAAGAAGCGAAGACGATGAGTAGAGCACTAAAGATAGCAGCGATGAGAAAGATGAGAACGTTAAGTAGGACGATGTTATCCAATAAATTCCACTGCATGACTAAAATGAGATAATGGACTATTCCTAAGCACAAAGCGTAGCCACCACCGAAACCAGTTTCTCCGCTATTACCGCTAGTTAGCATCATACCAAATAAAGCACCACAGATGTTCAAAATAGCCGCCCAGATCATGATCTTCGAACTTTTTTGGAAGATCGTCACTGCGCGGTTATGTAAGGTAGAATAAGTTTTTGGTTTCTTAGCGAATATAGCCATCCTTAATTTCAAATTAGAATAAAGAAGCGACTTTAATATTTATCGCATAAGGGACGATATCGGTCATCGTCGTCACTAATCTTGCTACATGTTCTTGTAGTTCGGAAGTGATGTTTGCAATATCACTATCTTTTGACATCTTCAACACTAAATTAATGGTCAATTGATTATTGTGAATACGTGCATTGATCGGTTTTTCAAGAGTCAATTTAGCATCACTGTGGTTTAAAATGACTCGATGTATCGCTTGTCCAGCAAGTTGATTAAAAGTAAAAGCAGATATGCCGAGTTGACCACCACTAGCGTAATTATCGACGTATAAGTATTGTGCCATATCTTTCCCTCCTCAAGTTTTTATTATAACTTGCTCATCAATTTTTCTTAAGTGCTTTCTTGATGAGGTGTACGAGACGATCGCTCGTGAAATCAAATTTTTTGATGACATCTTTTGCTGGCGCACTAGCACCGAAGCAATCGATGCCCATTTGATATTTAGCGTATTTTGCCCAACCAAAGGTCGATAACATCTCACAAGAGATACGCTTTTCGTAAGGTAACGCTAATACATCTTCGCGGTATTTTTCATCTTGCCTATCGAATAATTCAAGACAAGGAATGCTTACGACGCGAGTATAAATTTTTTCTTCTTCAAGTTTCTTTTTAGCGTCTAATGCTAAATTCACTTCACTACCAGTAGCGATAATGGTAAAAGCAAGAGGTCCTTTTTCTAGGCTTGCCACATAACCACCATGAGTGACGTTTTCGTAATTAGATTCATCTAATTTCTCAAGATTTTGTCTAGATAAAATTAAAGCACTAGGATGATCGTTAGAGCGTAGAGCTAGTAACCAAGAAGCATAAGTTTCCATTTCATCTGCCGGACGATAGACGTCAACATTGGGAATGGAACGTAGCATCGCTAATTGTTCAATTGGTTGATGGGTTGGTCCGTCTTCCCCAACTGCGATAGAATCATGAGAGAAGAGATAAATTGCTGGTAATTTTGAAAGACTTGCAATTCTGATTGCTGGTTTTAGGTAATCAGCGAAAACGAGGAAGCAGCCACCATAAGATCTAAGACCACCATGGAGTAAAATACCATTGTTAATAGCAGCCATTGCAAATTCGCGGATGCCATAATTCATATTGACACCTTCTAAACAATCGCTACTAAAAGTGGATTTATCTTTTAACGACGTCATGACAGAATGAGCCACATCAGCGCTACCACCAAACATATTCGGTAAAATATTTACTAACCAATTGAGTGCCTCACCGCTTGCTACACGAGTAGATACGCTATCTTTTTTCACGATATCAATCTTCGTCGGTAAGAAGGAAGAAACATCATTATGAATAGTCTTTTCGATTACATTGAATTGCTCTGGATGAACTTTACTATACCATTTTAAAGTCTCTTCGTACTTGAGATATCTCTTCGCACCCTTGTCGATGACTTCTTCTTTAAATAATGTAGATATTTCGCTAGGTACTGTGAAAGGCGGATAATCGAAACCGTAAACTTTCTTTGCATTCAAGGCGTCCTCTTCGCTTAATGGATTGCCGTGTACTTTATTCGTGCCTTGAAGTTTTGAACCATACCCTATGATAGTGTGAACGATGATAAGAGTCGGCTTATAAATGCTAGCTTTCGCTGTTTCTAGCGCTTTATCAATCGCTTTGATATCATTACCATCCTTTACTTCTAAAACGTCCCAGTTCGCGCTTATAAAGCGATATTTAGCGTTTTCGCTACTGGATAAATCTAACTTTCCATCGAGCGTCACATTATTCGCATCATACATGAGAATGAGATTGTTGAGTTTTAAATGTCCTGCCAAAGAGATAGCTTCTTGAGATATACCTTCCTCTAAACATCCATCACCGCAAAGGCAATAGACGCGATGTGAGAAAAGCTTATCACCATCTGGGTATAGAGCAGATAGATGTTTACTAGCTATAGCCATACCAACCGCTTGAGCAATGCCTTGACCCAAAGGTCCAGTCGTCGCATCCACTCCTTTCGTATGACCAAATTCAGGATGTCCTGGCGTCAAGGAGTCAAGTTGTCGAAATTGTTTTAAATCTTCGATAGTTAATCCATAACCCGATACATGAAGCAAAGCATATAGTAATGAACTCGCATGACCAGCACTTAATACGAAACGATCTCTACCCATCCAATCCGGATGCTTGGGGTCGATTTCAAGGTGCTTTAAGAATAGTGTCGTCAACATAGGTGCACTTCCTAAAGCCATACCAGGGTGTCCGCTTTTTGCCTTACCTATCATGTCGATAGCGAGCGAACGAACAGTGCTTACCGCTAGTTGTTCAATATCATTTTTCTTCCCTAATTTCATATGCATCTACTCCTTCTAGTATATTTTTAGTTGTTTATTAGTCATTTTCTACATCGGTAACTGCGATGCCTAAATCCTTTAATTGTTGCTCATCAACCTTACTAGGCGCGTGCGACATAGGACAAACTGCACTTAGGTTTTTTGGGAAAGCGATGACATCGCGAATATTATCGGTTTTCGTAAAGAGCATGGTAAGACGATCTAAACCGAAAGCCATACCAGCATGAGGTGGCGTTCCGTATTGGAAAGCATCGACGAAGAAACCGAAACGACGCTTCACCTCTTCCTTGCTAAGACCTAAAATATTAAATATTTGCTCTTGCATATCACTACGATATATTCTCATCGAACCGCTACAAGTCTCTTGTCCATTGATGACTAAGTCGTAAGCGTACGCTCGCACCTTAAGCGGATCGTTCGTAAGATATTTTAAATCTTCATCATGTGGACGAGTGAAAGGGTGATGGGTCGAAGTAATAGAACCATCTTCTGCTAATTCAAAAAGCGGGAAATCTATGATGAATAAAATGTCATAGACATTTTCATCAATTAAACCTAATTTCTTTCCATACGATAGACGTAAAGCACCTAGGCCATTAGATACACGATTATAGTTATGAGAAGCTGCGATGAAAAGGACATCCCCTTCTTTTAATGATGTTTCTTCGATGATATTTTTAATATTATCTTCATTCATAAATTTGAGAATGCTAGAAGTTAAATGACCATCTTCATATTTCATCGCTACAAACGTAGCGCTCTTATCGAATTTATGAATAGTAGAGGCATCATTATCAATAACTTTTCTAGATGTCTCTTTTGCTATTCCGTCTACTTTAATATAACGAATGTAATTTGCTTGTTTAAATGGAGCAAAATCGATATGACGTGCTTCCTTTAAATCTTTAATTTCCATCGCAAAACGTGTATCAGGCTTATCGCTACCATATCGATCAATCGCTTCTTTATATGTGAGACGTTTAAATGGAGTCACAATATCGAGATGTAAAACATCTTGGAACATATTTTTAATAAATTTTTCAATAAATGTTAAAATTTCTTCTTGCGTGACAAAACTCATCTCGATATCGATTTGTGTGAATTCTGGCTGTCTATCAGCGCGTAAATCCTCATCTCTAAAACAGCGAGCAATTTGATAATATTTTTCTAAACCGCCGATCATGAGAAGCTGTTTAAATATTTGTGGAGATTGTGGTAAAGCATAAAAAGAGCCGTGATGAAGGCGAGATGGAACGAGATAGTCTCTTGCTCCTTCTGGTGTCGACAAATTTAAAATTGGTGTCTCAATCTCATAAAATCCTAAAGAATCGAGATAACGATGAACGCTCATCTTTATTTGATGTCGCACTTTTAATTTTTCTTGAATGATAGGACGTCTTAAATCGAGATAACGATATTTTAGACGTACATCTTCTAAAGCATCGGTTTTATCATCGATGATAAGAGGCGTAGTCTTCGCTTCACTTAAAATATTGACGCTTTCTAAAATGATTTCCACTTCTCCAGTCTTCAATTGTGGATTAGCAACTTCGCGAAGCGCTACTTCGCCTTTTGCTTCGATGACAAATTCATTTCTAAGCTTATTAACTAATGTTTCATCTTTACTTACTAATTGCACGATACCGCTTCTATCACGTAAATCGACGAACGTAAGACCGCCTAATTTTCTTACTTTTTTTACAAAACCATAGACTGTAACTTTTTGTCCAAGTAATTCTTTACTTATTTCGCCAGCGTTTATTCTCTCTTTATTCATAAATTAATTTTTCTTCTCCTCTTCTTCGTGATGGCAATGACATTCATGTTCACCATCTTCTTCGTGATGGCAACAATGATGTCTCTTTCCGAACAAAATCTCTTCTAAACGATTGATGAATTCATCCTTAGAGTAATTGACTTGGATTCCATCATCCATCTTTTTGATAGTAACAGTGTCATTTTTAAACTCATCATCACCAATGATGATGACATTCTTATAATGTGCTTTAGAAGCATACTTCATCGCACTTGAAATCGAAGAATGTTGTAAAGATATATCACAAGGAATGCCTTTCTCGCCAGAGATGAAATTGCGATATATTAAAGCAGCAATCTTAACTTTTTCATCTTCCCCAAGCGGGATGATGAGATTGATATTCGTCTCCACTTCATTTCCGATTCTTCCTTCTTCTTTTAAGAAAGAGATGAAGCGATCAACCCCGAAGGAAAAACCGATGCTAGAAAGGGAAGGACCACCAATTTCATTTACGAGATGATCATAGTGCCCGCCAGCGAGAATAGCGCCAAAATCTTCATGATCTTTTAAATATATTTCAAAGACGATACCGCTATAATAATCTAAACCACGAACGAGATTATCATCTTCGACATAACTTATATCTAAATTATCTAAAATAGCTTTAATCGTATCGTAATTTAATATGTCATCTTTCGAAAGAAAATCCTTAATTTTCGGTGCATCTTTTAATATTTCCTTATCTTCTTCCACTTTACAATCGAGCATCCTTAGTGGATTTTTTGTATATCTCTCTTTACAATCAGCACACATCGTATCTAAATGAGGTAAAATGTAACGCTTCAAAGCATCTACATAGTTCGCTCTTGAAGCATCGCTACCAAGATAATTAATCTTAAGAACATAAGGAAAATCATATTCTTCAAAGAAACGAACAGCCATGAGGATGACATCAGCGTCTTCTTCCGCTGTTTTAACTCCCAAACTTTCAACTCCGAATTGAATGAATTCTCTAAGTCTACCTTTCTGCGGTCTTTCGTAACGGAAAGCTGGTCCACAGTAAAATACCTTATAAGGTAAATGTTCTGTAGCGTAAAGCTTGTTATTGACAAAAGATCTGACGATAGAGGCAGTATGTTCTGGTCTAAGCGAAACACTTCTACCACCTTTATCTAAAAATGTGTACATTTCTTTACGCACGATATCGCTACCACTACCGACTGAACGGGTGAAAAGTTCACTCATCTCCATCGTCGGTGTTCTCGTAGGTTTAAAACCATACCTAACAGCGATATCTTTCCACGCTAATTCGACGTCATCATACGCCATTGCATCGATGCCGATGATGTCGTGCGTTCCTTTTAAACAACGATAATCCATAATTAAGAATTCCTTCTTCCTATACTATTTTACTTTGTTTTAATAACTTTTGATAACAATTTCACTTTTAGTGAATAATTCTTTTCACTTCATAGACACTTGGGACGTTTAATAAGACGTTATGAATATCTTGATATTCATGCGCATCATGCACTAATATCTCTGCTTTAAATGTCGTCGTAAGAGTTTCAGGGTGAAGTCTTGCATCGAGATGATTAACTGGCACTTTATGTTGCGAGAACATCGCCATGATATCGACTAATAAATTGGGACGATCACTCGCTTCGATGACGATATCAAGAGGATATAATGCATCACTTATTTCCGTATTCCATTTGGCACTTAAAAGTCTTTTTTTATCATGAGCGACATTTGGACAATTAATGCAATGAATAGTGATACCTTTGCCTTTTGAAACGTAACCGACAATATTATCGCCAGGAATTGGCGAACAACAATTTGCTAAATTGATAGCGATGCCTTCCGCCCCTTCGATGATGACACTAGATTTTGAGTTAGTTTTGACGCTCTTATTAAAAATAATCTTGGGTTTTTTACGTAGATTTAAGAAATCGACAATTTGTGATGGGGCGACAGCCTTATTAGCAACTGCAACATAAAGGTCATCTAAACTAGCAAAAGAGAAACGCGTGAGTACTTTATCACTAGATAGCATCTCTTGCATCTCTTTTTCATCCACTCCTCGCTCTTTAAAGATGTCGGAAAGTGTTTGTTTTCCTTTAATTATCTTTTCATCTTTAATCAAAGAAGCATTTTTCTTCGCTATCGCTTTTCTAATGTGAGATAAAGCACTGCTAGTTTTTGCAATTTTAAGCCAACCTTCATTAGGACCAGGAGAAGAACTACTCGTCTTTATTTCTACTACTTCTCCAGTTTTTAAAGCAGTGTTTAAAGGCACTAATACACCATTGACTAAAGCACCGACAGCTTGATCGCCGACGCGTGTATGAATCTTATAAGCAAAATCTAGTGGTGTTGCTCCATTCGGCAATTCGATTACTTTACCTTGTGGGGTGAAAACATAAACATTAGCTTCAAAAATATCTTTCGTCAAATTATCGATATATGTTTTTGCATCTTGATTTTTTTCACTAGAAATAGAGACAAAGTCTCTAAACCAGTGTAATTTTTCTTCAATCTCTTTTTGTTCAACTTTCGGATTATAGTTACTACCTTCTTTATATCGCCAATGGGCAGCAACACCGGTCTCCGCTACTTCATCCATCTCTTTCGTTCTAATTTGTACTTCAAAGATGGAACCATCGCCAGAGACGATTGTCGTATGTAATGATTGATACATATTCGTTTTAGGCATGGCGATGTAATCTTTAAATCTGCCAGGTAAAGGCGTGTATACGGCGTGAATTAATCCTAAAATCTCATAGCAATTAATTTCTGTTTCCGTAATGATACGTAACGCTAAAAGATCATATATTTCATCGAAATGATAACCTTTTTTAAATATTTTTCGATAAATCGAATAAATGGATTTTTCTCTCGCTTCTATCGTAAAAGGAATATGAGCCTCGAAGATGATATCAGCAATTTTCTTTTTAAGATTGTTTAGCGATTTTGCTCTATTTTTCATCTTTTGATTTAATAAATTTGAAATTTGTTGATAAACTTCTGGCTCTAAATATTTCAAAGATAAATCTTCCAATTCACTTTTAAGTTTAAAAATACCGAGACGATGAGCGATAGGTGCAAAGACATCTAATGTCTCTTGAGCGATAGCTTTTTGTCTTTCAGGCGATAAGGCATCTAAAGTTCTCAAATTGTGTAGACGGTCCGCTAATTTGATGATGATAACGCGAATATCTTTAGCCATCCCTAAGAAAATTTTACGATGATCTTCTGCTTCAAAATCTTGCGATTGTCGATGAGATAATTTGAGCCTTTGAATTTTCGTCAAAGAATCCACTAGCGTAGCGACATCTTGTCCAAACATTTTCTTAATATCGTCAACTGTAACATCAGTATCTTCAACCACGTCGTGAAGCAAACCAGCGATGAGTGTAGCAGGTCCTGCCTGATAAGACGCTAAAATATAATCCACTTCGATGAGATGATGAATGTAAGGTTCGCCACTTCTACGTTTTTGATTGTGATGCTTTAATTCAGCAAATTCATACGCTTTTTTAATCATCTCGCGATCGGCTGGATTTTGAATATACTCATAAAAAAGGTCTTGCACATCTAAGAAGGTATGCATTGGATATCCGCCATTAGGTAAAAGTTTCTCGCTTCCTGCCATATTGTTTATTATATAGACTTCCTTTTCTTAATAAAAGAAAAAAGGGGCTGTTAAGAAACCTATAAGGTGACTTAGCCCCTTTTAATTTGCAAAAAGAAGCGAAATCGCAAGAAATCGC
>CALVPP010000021.1 GCA_944351395.1 uncultured Bacilli bacterium | reverse complement strand
TTGCAACACAAGACCAAAACAAAATATTAATCTTTGATTAAACAAAAATAATTAATTAGTATCTACGGAAAACAGGAATTATAGCAATAATAACAAAAATATTATATATTTTATTCGCATATGAAAAGCCAAGATTATAATATACGTGCGAATGTCATCGCTAACATCATTAAGACGGCAACCTTAATGATTTTGTCTTTCGTGACTTTTCCTTACGTTTGTCGTGTTCTTGGAACGATTACAGAACCTAACATTCCTGGCGTAGGTGAAAATGCATTAGGCTTATATACTTGGGCAACCACATTTGTCTATTATTTTCTCACCTTATCACGTATTGGCTTACCAAATATTGCCGTCCGTGAATGTGCTAAGGTGCGAGATGATCGTAAAAAATTATCACATAAAGCTCAAGAGTTTTTCATTTTGCAAGCAATACTCACTATCGCAAGTTTTTTACTCATGGTCATCATCATGTATTCTGTGGGTGGAGAACTCGTCGATAACGCTAATCTCATCTTCATCTTGTCTTTAAATTTCCTTCTAGGTGTTTTCTCTTTCGAATGGATCTATACGACCTTAGAAAAACATTTTTATCTGACGATTAGATCAATTATCATCCTTGCTGTCGTCACCGTTCTAGTATTCCAATTCATCGCTCGTCCTGAAGATTATTTTCTTTACGCCATACTCATGGTTTCTGTAACTATCATCACTACCATTACAAATCTTTTATTTATTAATAAACATATTTCATTTAAAAAAACTGCTCCTTACAATTTTAAGCAATACATCAAACCAATGATCGTCTTGTTCATCATTGCAATTTTAGTGACTATTTATGATAAATCAGATACATTCATTCTTGGCATCATCGACGATAGTAAAAATGAGGTAGCAGCTTATCAAGTTGGTGTCAAGGCAATAGAAATTATCATCGGTGTTATAACATCGCTATCAATGGTATTCACTCCACGCGCATCGCGATTAATCGAAGTAGAAGATAAAACTTATTTTAAGCGTCTTACGAATTATGCAATGAATATCGTCATCTTCATCTCCGTTCCCGCTATCATCACGATGGCTGCTTTAAGCAAACCATTAACAAATCTTATTTCTGGTGATTATCAAGCTGCGATATATGCAAATGCACCTCTTGTGCTCATGATTATCATCACTATGATTCTAACTTTTTCTATTTCAAATTTGATATATACGCAAATACTCATACCGCTAAAAAAAGAAAAGATATACATGTTCGCGATGCTAGGAGGAGCAATTATAAACGTTGTTCTTTGTATTTTATTAGGAATATACGCTTTCCCAAAATCACCTTCTATAGGCATTGCCATCGCAGTTATCGTAAGTGATGTACTCATCATGATATTTTTACTTATATATGCTTGGAAATACGTATATTATGCGATTTTAAATTGGAATACTTTAAAAATATTTATCGCTGGTATTTTAATTACTATTTCTAGCATCTTCTTATATCCGTTAATCGATAAAGCGCTCCTAAACGCTATGCCACAAAATCAAACTTTAATCTATTCTTTAGATATTATTATCGTCGTCTTAATTGATGCTGTTGTATATCTTGGTTTCTTACTATTAACTAAAGAAAACCTTGTCTCTAGTTTCTTGAGGAAAAGAGAAGAGAAAAAATAAAAAATCCTACACATTCAGCATAGGATTTCGATTATAAATTGATGATTATTTATGCGTTGACACTTTCGATAGGATGAGGCACACCATTTTCATCAAGTTCCCATTCACCTTGCCAATACACTTTGGTGATAGTTTCATCTACCCAATCTTCTGGCCAAGTAGAACTACCGACTCTGCTATCGTTGCAATCGAGATAAATAGCAAGATCAGGGGAATTAGCAAAAGCACTTCTTTCCATACGAGTAATGGAATTGGGAATGATGATGTAATCTAAGGAAGAACAACTATCGAAGGCGTGTGTACGAATGACACCGACGCGCGATGGTAAAGTTATACTTTCTAAAGAAGAACAACCTTCAAAAGCACGTGCTGGAATAGAAGTCATACCTCTATTATTTGGAATATAAATCGATTTTAAAGATGTACATCCTTGGAATGAGCCTTCATTAAGTTCCTCCACCGTTTCAGGTAAAACTAATTTTTCGATAGAAGTACAACCAGCGAAAGCATATGCGCCGATAGATAAAAGATTCGTATTATAGGTAACTCCATCATCGTCATCATAAGTTGGTTCTAATTCAAATGTGACATTACGAAGATGAGTATTATTCCTAAATTGACTACCGACGATTTCACTAATTGCCGATGGAATGATGACATCTGTGAATTTAGGAGCGGTTTCAGCGCTATTACCAGCGAAAATATAACCATCATTACCAGAAGCACCAAACGTCGTCAAAGTAGAAGGTAACATGACGACACCTTCAAAAGAGCCAGGCAATGGTTCACCATTATCATCTAAAACTTGGAAAGTTCTAAAAGAAGGACAATTTCTGAATGCAGATTGACCAATTTCAACAAGACCAATATCGTAAGCGACGACTTTTTCTAAACTAGTACAGTTTTCAAAAGCGAAACCTTGAATGGTCGAGACAGAACGAGGAATATTGAACTCCACAAGAGCAGTATTTCTAAATGCCCTTTGACCCATCCAACTAATATTGTTTGGTAGTTTAACTTCATCTAATGAAGTACAACCATTAAATGTGTCATTAGCAATACGCGTAAGACTAGAATTTTCTGATAAAATGAATGAATTTAAACCAACACAATTCATGAACACACCATCACCTAAAGTAGTTAAACTGTCTGGGAAAGTAAAGTCACCAGAAATAGCAGTGCCTCTAAAAGCGTAACTGCCAATACTAGTTAGGTTTTGAGGAAGATCGCTTGGTTCAATTTTTAAAGAAATATCGTTATCAAATGCATTTGCACCGATAGAAGTAATATTTTCATGGAAACGTACTTCTTCTAAATTGGAGCAATTAGCCAACAAGGAAGAAGGAATAGTCGTCATCGACGCGGGAATTTCGGCAAAAACGACCCCAGATTGATTAGCGAATAAGGAGTTCGTCACGCTTGTTACATCATCGAAAGTGATATCGACAATCGTCCAATCAGGATGATCACGTTCTATCTCTTCTTTAACAGAGTCACTCGCGACAAGAGCAGTATTATCTTCAAACGTACCATTATAAGCGATGATAACTTGACCTAGAGTAATGAAACCTTCAGACATATGGTCGACGTAATATGTGTTGATAAAAGCATTCTCACCGATAAAATTAATATTTTCGCTAGGAATGATTTCTCTTAAATTAGTGCAACCCCTAAATGCTTCGTTACCAATTGTCGTAATAGTATCTGGCATGATGACTTTTTCCAATCTCGTAAAATTGAAAAAAGCTTGATCACCAATCGTCGTAACAGGGTAGCCATCGATATGGGATGGAATTTCAAACGTCGTAGGTGCATTTTCAATATCAATGCTCGTAATAGTAACTTCTCTATTACCTTCTTGTAATTGATAGCGATAACTAATGTAAGGAATGTTTACGATATTGTTGAGCCAGAAGGTAATCATTGCCCAATAAGAAAGAGCGATGACGATGATAGCGATAGCACCGACGATAGAGCCAGTCCAAATCTTTTTCTTCATTTCGTGAGAGAGTTTTTTGCTCATTTCTTACCTCCTCCCTTCTTAGTATCTTTTTTTGATTTAAGTTCTTCTTTCATCTGTTCGTTATATTTATTAAGAACTTCTAAATCCTTTTTATAACGTTCTAGTTCTTCTTTGTTTGCGCGAACAAAATGGTTAGGTTCTATTTCATAGAAGTCCGGCATATCATCTTCTGTATAATGATGCATATCAGGTGAATAGACGACAATTTTTTTCTTACTTTCAATACGTGGGTCAGGAATAGGAACAGCTGACAAAAGCGCCTTAGTGTAAGGATGTAATGGCGCTTCAAAAAGTCGATTAGCATCACAAAGTTCAACGATTTTACCGCTATTGATGACGGCGATACGGTCACTGATATAACGAACCACGCTTAAATCATGAGCGATGAATAGAACTGTCATATTGTTTTCTTGTTGGAACTGTTTTATAAGATTCAATACTTGCGCTCTTATAGATACGTCTAGTGCAGAAATCGGTTCATCAGCGATGACGAGTTCTGGACCCATTATCATACAACGAGCAATGCCAATACGTTGTCTTTGACCACCACTAAATTCGTGTGGATAACGTTTTAGGTGTTCTGGCATAAGACCGACTTTCTCTAGCATCTCTGTCACTTTATTAAGTCTATCTTCTTCATTTTCATAAAGATGGAATGCTCTTAAACCTTCACTGACGATATAATCGACGTTAGCGCGTTCGTTTAAAGAAGCACTTGGGTCTTGAAAAACCATCTGAATTTTAGTTTTAATCGCTCTTTCTAAAGTACGATTAATTTTTCCAGAAATAGGAATGTTATTGTAAGCGATGACACCACCTGAAACTGGATTAATTCTTATAATAGCACGCCCAATAGTCGTCTTACCTGAGCCAGATTCACCGACGAGGCCTAAAATTTCGCCTTTTTTAATATCAAGATTTAAGTGTTCGATGACTACTCTTTCTGTATTACCGCGTTTAAATGCGATACGCACGTCGCGTAATTTAACTAAGATCTCATCTTCATTTTTAACTTGTCCTTTTGGCTCAACAAAAGGAGGTGCATCTTTTTTACGACGATATTTTTTATCGTGTTGCTCTTTTAAATAATTCATCAAAGATGCATTATCATGATGCTCACTCATGTAAACGGCTTCTAATTCCGTCTTAGACATTCTTTTTGGCGAAGTAACTTTCTTCGGCTCTTTATTCATAATAATCACCTAACTCTTTCTGAAGTTCCTTCGCAGCAATTTCCATTCTTTCACGTAAATTTCGAATGATGCTCGGTTTTTTTACTTTGGGCGCATTCTTATCTAATAACCATGTTTTTGCACTGTGAGTATCACTAATCTTCGTCATCGGAGGATCTAAAATATAATCGATGCGCATCGCATATTCATTACGAGGAGCAAAAGCATCTCCGATAATTTCATCACCAAACGTAGGCGGATTACCTTTGATATAAAGTAATGGTTCTTCTTTTGAACCAAGTTGTGGTAATGATGAAAGTAAGGCCCACGTATATGGATGAGCAGGACGATAGAAGACATCTTCAGCTGTACCAACTTCGACGATTTGACCACCATACATGACAGCGATACGATCAGCAACTTTTGCGACGACACCGAGGTCGTGGGTGATGAAGATAATAGTCCAATTATATTCTTGTTGTAATTCTTTAATTAGATCCAATATTTGAGTTTGAACTGTGACATCTAAAGCAGTCGTAGGTTCGTCACAAATTAAAATCTCAGGACGACACGCTAAAGCGATAGCGATGACGACACGTTGTCTCATACCACCAGAATATTGGAAAGGATAATCATCATATCTTTTACGAGCGTTAGGAATTTTGACTCTCTCTAAAAGTTTGATTGCTTCTTCTTTAGCTTCTTTTTTAGATAGACCGTGGTGAATTCTTAAAACTTCACTAATTTGATAGCCGATGGAAAGAAGAGGATTTAAAGAAGTCATAGGATCTTGGAAAATAGTTGCAATTTTTTTGCCCCTTATCCCATACCATTCTTTAGATTTTTTAAATTTAGACACATCGACACCATCGATGATGACAGACCCGCCATCGATGTATCCGTTAGCGTCTAACATACCAGTAAATGTCTTCGTGAAGACAGATTTACCAGAACCAGATTCACCAACGATAGCCAAAGTTTCACCTTTATAAACATCTAAAGAGACGTCACGAATGACGTGAACTTTTTTGCCGTGCGAAAGGAATTTAACGTTCAGATTACGAACCGAGATAACTGTTTCTTTTTCGTTTTCCATAAACGTATCCCCCTTTCTAACGATGATTCTTCGGATCTGTTGCGTCCGATAAGGCTAAACCGAGATAGAAGAAAGCGACTGTAAGCGGCACCAAAACCGCTAGAGGCGCTAATAACAAATACCAATATTCCATCCAAGGTGCGCTTGCACCGCTAGAGGTCGCTACTGCGCCTTGTGTCGCTTGAGTTAAAACTTGTCCTAAAGTAATATCGCCATTTGAAATCTTAAAGGAAAGGCCGAAGAAGGATAGACCAACTTCTGAAGAAATAGCAGCAGGAATAGAGGTCGAAGCAATCGTAACGATGACGCTTACAAGATAAGGTAATAAGTTATGAGTAATCATCGCTTTAGATGATGAACCCAATGTTTGTGATGCGATATTATATTCTCGATTACGGATGATGATGATTTGGTTTCTCACGAAACTTGCTAATCCTAGCCAACCAAACATCGTGAGCAGGAACGTGACGATGAGGAAAGCAAAATCATCCATGTAGATGACGAGAAGTTGCATGAAAAGAATGTTAAGAAGAATACTTGGTACGTTATTTACGAAGTTTCTTATCTCGAGCATGATAGGATCTAGCCATTTAAAATAACCCCATAAAGAGCCAATTAAAATGCCTAAGAATGTATCAATTAAAGCGACGACGACACCAAGAAGTAATGATAATCTCGCTCCTTCCCAGACGACCGACCACATATCTAAGCCTTCCCAAGCAGCACCCATGTTGTGTCCACAAACACCGAACCAGTTAACAGCGTTAGGCCACACATAATAACCTTGGGATTGTTCACCAAAACGATCTGCTTGATCGTAAGGTAAAACCTTAAATGAATGAATCATCGGCCCAAATATAGTGAAGAAGACGATGAGGAAAAGAAGGAATAAACAGACGATGACAAGAGGATTTTTGAAAAGGTTCTTGAATGTGATGCGCCAATAAGAATATGGAGCACTATGAAGTTTTTCAATTTCATCATCTTGGGTACCGACGATAGTGAAAAGATCATCGATATTATGAGGAATTACTTCGTCAATATTCACAGCGGTCGAATTTTTATTCAAACTGTTTTTCATAGATACCTTAACCTCCTTTCATCATTCCGTGAATGATATACGTGGATCAGCAATAGCTGTCACGATATCACCTAATAAATAAGAGACGATAGATATGAGTGCGGTAACGATGACGATACCTTGCACTGCAAAGAAATCGTGTGCGTTATTCGCATTGATGAGCATGTCACCAATACCATTAATCTGATAAATTCTTTCGATGTAGAATGAGCCTAATAAAGCACCTAAAATAGCACTAGGAATAGTACGGACTAAAGGAACAATAGCGTTCCTAAAAACGTGTATACGTGTGATACGTCCTTCGGTTAAACCTTTCGCACGGGCGAATTTGACGTAATCACTATTAAATTCATCAATCATATACCTTCTAACCCACAAAGCGATACCGGCCATACCAGTTAAGCCAATTGTGAGGACAGGAGGTAACCAGGATAAGAAATTATTGACGTCATAACGCGCCGGAAGAGCGAATAATGCGACGAAAATAGACATCCAAATGTAATAATATGCGACACCTGGAATCGCATCTATCGAGATGATGTAAGCTTTACCAATTTTATCGACGACCCCATCTTTTCTCTTTGCCATGAGCATGCCTAAAGGATAGCCTAGGACAATTTGCACTACCGCAGCAAGAATACCAACAGGGAATGAGACCATCATCTTTTCACCGATATAATCGATGACATAAACTGGACCATGAGTTAAATCAGCGACTGTTTCGCTATAAATTTGACCTAAGTCAAAGAGGAAGAAACGACAATCTTGCACGCTATTGTAATAAACACCATCGACGAGTAAGTTCGTGCTTTGGCATAACGTCTTAGGAATAGGCATGATGTCGTAAAGGAAGTTCATGAGTTGTTCAAAAGGACCACCGTTGAAGCCCATCTGTTCGCGGAAAATATCACATCTTGCTTCGACAACAGCTGGTGGAAGCTTTTGGAAAGCGGTCGAGAATTGTGTTGTAAGACACAATTGATCAATATCCACAGTCGCTCTGATGAGGAAAAATGTGACGATGATGGCGAGTAAAACAGAAATAAGAGCTGAGCCGATACGTCTTAATGAATAACGTAACAAAGGATGACCAAATATGCGTTGCATACGACCAGTCTTAAAAATGACTTGATGTGCAACGAGTTCAATGAAGACGATCAAAGCCACGACAAGGAATAAGATGGTGTAAGTAACGAGATAAAATGACATAAAGGTCCTTCCTATTCAATAATAATTAAAATTAGTCGTAAAACAAGGAAAAAAGAGAGGGGCGAAAGAGTTCGCACCCCCTCAAGATATAATTTAGAAATTAGTCGTAGATGGCAATCATACCACCAGATTCTGCAATAGCTGCAGCTTCTTTTTGTTCGAATAAAGCGACCATTTCAGCACGTTGTTCACCACTTGGTGGTGCAAGTAAGACCCACATACCAGTTAATCTGTCAGTGGATAAACCATAACCAGCAGATGGAGATTCGTAGCCAATTGCATTGGAGATAGACGCTCTCCAACCTTGACCTTGGTTGTAAAGTGGTAACATGATGAAGAGTTCGTTAAGAAGCATATATTCAGCTTCTGCAAAATAAGTGAATCTTAAATCGTAGTCTTGATATTGTTCACGTCCGTTATGCACGATTTCATCATATTCAGAAAGGACGTTATCAAGGTAGACAAGGCTATTACCATCAGCACTTAATTCATAACCAGGAACTGCGTGATCAGTACCTGTGACGAAAGCCATATCACCGCCAGTTGTGAAGATGTTGAGGTAAGATAATGGATCGCCATAGTCAGCTTGCCAACCCCAGACATTGAGGTGACCCCAAGATGCGTTAGCAGCTTGCGACCAGTTGTCTTGCGAAGTGAAGTTTTCGTTATTGATGACGACTAAGAATGGATAGTCTGTACCACTGCAAGAAGGTAGACCAGTAGTTTGATTAACGGTGCAACCATTAGCACGTTCATTTAAACTATTCGTCCAAGTGACGTCTTGAAGAGCGCTTTCAAGGTCGAAACCACCAAGAGATAATTGCTCAACTTTAATTGGAAGAGTAATTGGATCATCTGCATGTTCTTGGTTGTAGAGTTCGACGGCCTTCATCGCGTTTTCACGAATAGGAGTAATTTCATCTAAAGTAAGGTTAACACCATCATATTGACCAGGACCAAGTTTTTCTCTTGCTTGATCAGTGGTAATACCGGTACGTTCTGCATATTCTTCATAATAATAATCGGTATAGTCAACTTGTTGATCGTCGAAAGCGAAGTTCTCTGGAACGAGAGTATTAAGTTGGACTTGTTGTTGTTCTTCTAATAGAGAACCATGACGTCTGTTATAGACACTAAAATCTAAAGAACGGAAGAGCAATTCTCTCACTTCTCTAATAGATAGAGCCTTATTCGTATTTTCAATTTCAGCATCAGTCAATTCAGAACGTTGTGTTGCTGCACTAGTACCGCCATCAAGAGCGCTTTCACGGTTGATGTTTAAAGACATGAACCAAGTGTAGGAAATGTTATCGTAGAAACGAGAATTGACGACTGGATCGTAAGGATCTTGTAAGGTACCAGTATTATTTGGACCTGCGACGTATTTATTCCAACCCTCAGTATCTTTTGAATCGAGGGTGAAACCATCGATTTCACCATTTTCAAAAGCGATACGAGCGGTCGTTCTGTCAGCATCCGCGCTGATGACGTGATAATTAACTGTTTCGACGTGAACATCGTCGATATTCCAATAAAGTGGGTTACGTTTATAGATGATTTGATCATCGCTAGAGGTTTGTAAAGTGTAAGGACCACAATAGAGGATACCATCATTACCGACACCAAAATCGTTTTGATGTTGTGCTAAGAAATCAGCATTAGTAGGTAAGAATGGGGAATAAGTGAGCATGGTGGGGAAGAAGTTAGCTGGTTCTTCAAGGTCGAAGATTAATTTACCAACATCTTCTGCACTATCACCAGCTTCAACAGAACCAACACGAATACCGACGTCTTCAAAACTAGCGATTCGGTCGAGGTTATCAGGGTTGATAGTGATGGATTTGTTGAAGTTTTCAAAAATATAAGCTTCCATTTCCTTAGCTTGTGCTTGTGGACGTCTTAATTCGTTCGCCTTATCTGGGTCTGTAGCGATTAAATATTGAACATAAGTGTAAGCTTGATATTCCTTCGTTCCTTCGATGAACATGGTAACCATGAAACTCGTATCAGATAGCGTTGCGTAGTCTAATACACGTTTTGCAGTCGTCACCCAGTCTTCTGCTTTGACGAATTGTGGCTCGCCATTACGGTTGACGTATTGTTCACCATTGTAAGTGACCCAAGGAACATTCTCACGGACGGTGAAGAGGAATTGCGTATAGTTATTACGCGCTTCAACCTTGGTCGCTAAGGATTTGACTAGACGACCATAAGGATCATTCGTCACTAAACCATCGAGGAAGTTAGCAATATGTTGTGAGTTGTTAGCTTCTTGCGTGACGTGATAATCTAACGAATCGAACAAGGTGCTGATGTAGGCGCTATAAGTCGTTTTAGCGGTCGCACCATTCATGTAATCACCTGTAACAGTAATAGTTTCGATATCAGTAGGATTACAAGCTGCAAGAGCCATAACTGTGGCACATAAGATGAGAGCTTTTGATGTAAGTTTCTTCATGTAGTGCCTCCTTTCTAATCTTATCTTTTGCAAGATTATGCGTTATAATATCACTACTTAAAAACGCATGCAACCAAAAATTATAAAAAACGCATGTATATGTACCTGAACGACACTTTTAATTTTTTAAATTAATAGATGGTTAAAATGGCAAATTTCCACCCATATTTAAGGCGATTATTTCGATGATTGCAGCAAAGATGAGAAGAATCAAACCAGGGATGAAAAAAGGGAGACGAAATTTCCACGCTCTAACGGAAACGTCTTCTGGCAATTTATCATTCCATTTTTTCGTCTTGTGTCTATATTTACCAGTGATAATTTCGCCACCGACATAACCAATGAGAATAAAAAGGAATCCAAATCCCATGAGCATATAACTATAATTCCAAGGGTTAACTTCTGGAAAATAATAAAGGATGATAAAGTATTGACCAAAAATAATTCCGAGCGAGATAGCTAGGAGAATGGATGATATCACATAAGTTTTCACACTTTTAAATGCACTTTTCATATATCAATTTGGCCCATTCAATAATATACTAATCTTATGGCAAATCCAAATCTTAAAGAAAATAAACTTAAACGAATTATCGCTGTATCGTTGAGGGGCATAGTGAGATTTTTTTCACCGACTGCTTACGTAAAATTACAATATCGCTATATCACTCATCATAAGCTGATTTTAAAGGAACCTATCCGCTACACCGCTAAACTACAATACCTACGCTTATTCGTCTACCCTAACGACATAACTTATAGCGTTCTAGCGAGCAAAGCTGGGGTAAGAAATTATGTTGAAGAATGTGGTCTAAAAGATATCCTCATACCTAGTTATGGGGTGTTTGACAGTTACGAAGATATTAACTTTAATGACTTGCCTTCACAATTCGTTTTAAAATGCACTCATGCATCAGGATTTAATGCTATTATTCTCGACAAAGAAAAAATAAATCACAAAGAGCTCAAGAAAAAATTTCGTAAATATTTGAAAACTGATATAGGAAAAAAATCAGTAGAGAAACATTATTCACCTATCATACCGCAAATCATAGTAGAACAATATGTAGGTAACGAAAACGCTTTACCAATCGAATATAAAATCCATGTTTTTAATGGAAAAGCAAAATATCTTTACGTAGTAACTGGGAGAGGAAAAGATATTCGCTATGATAATTTTTATATCGATTGGACACCATTTGATGGTGCACAATTTAATGGTTGGAAGAGTAGCGACATCAAGCCTAAGAAACCTTCTAACTTTGATGAGATGATAAAAATTGCTGAAACTTTAGCAAAAAATGTCGTTTTCTGCCGTGTCGATTTATTCGATGTCGCTGGAAAAATATATTTTAATGAGATGACCTTTACACCAGCTAAAGGGACACTCATATTCGATGATGATAAAGCTGATTTTGAAATAGGAAAATGGTTAAATATAAGCGACTTTACTAAAAGTAAATAAATGATTAATACCAAGTTTGGAAAGGTAAAAAATATTCGTAGAGAAATAAATTAAATTCATGCATTGATGGATCGAATTCATCCACATCCACTTCTGGATTATAATCAGGGTCGTCAACATCGATTGATGTAGGATTATTTACGACGTCAAAATGGAATCCGATACCGACGATACGACTTTTAATATGATCGTTTAAGACATCAGCATAAAAGCCTAAGAAGACGTAAGCATTATCTTCATCACTGTAATGTCTATCACCTGCGTCAGCCTTAATTTCTACGTCCTCGACTATGAAGCTATGCATCTCATATTCACCCGTTTCAGTGCGGGTATAAAAATCGAATGAAAAGTCGATGACTGCTGGCTTTAACCAATGAGCACCGCTATCGCTGAAATTTGTTGCACCACGCATGTTAATAGCAAAATAGTCGTTAGCAAAATTGCTGCCAGCAGATCTTGTGATATCTAGTTCCTTGGGAAGTTTCATATTGAAACCGCCAAGTTCTTCATCCGCATCTATTTGAATACGGCGATAAACACCGCCACCATCGCAGAAAGTGTAGCCATCAAATAGACGTGAAAGAATACCTGTGTCAGCAAAACTTTTTTCTTTATTTGTAATTTTGTTCGTCGGACCAAATTGTACACCATAGCCATTGGGGCTATTGTTATCTAAGTCACTATAATAATTTAAGTTACCTAAATCGTTAAAATTATCAGAATGGACGCCATTAAAATATTGCGTGGATTCTAAAATTGTCTCAACTTTTTTAATAGGTGTAATATCTTTTTCTCTAAAACGATTGAGTTTAAAATTCTCAACTCCCACATGATTGTAATCGTTGATGTTGTATGTTTTGACACACGACGTTAAAGATAATGTAATTGCTAAAATTGAAGCCAAGGTAAAAAGATGTTTATTTTTCATCGATATTTTCCTCCTCAATCTCATCTAAAATCGAAATATCGACACCACTAGAAGTATCGCTATTAGTGGGATTTGCATCATCGTTTGAATTGGTTACCTCGCCAGTAATATTTTCTTGCTTTTTGCTACTAACCGATTCATCTTCAAAAACTATTTCAGGATAATCTTTTTTAGTCGTGAAAGTATAACCGATGAAGAATAATGCGACGAGCGTAATTGGGAAAGTAGCAAAGCTAACGTAATAATTGACCGTCATGTATGGGAAACTTTGATAATTGATTAAAGAGAAGACAAAGAATGTAGCTAAGAAGCAGATAATGATAATTTTCACATGCATAGAGTCTTTGTTCTTTTTCAAATATCTTTGAAGCGAAATATAAGTAAAAACGACAAAAACGATGATAGACACAAGAGCGAAGAAACCGCCTTCAGTCATGACATCAAAAATGAAACTACCTGTTCCACCATAACTTTGTGTCGAGCCAAACAAGAAGCCTAACCAACCACCATTTTGAAAGCCATAATTTGTAGATGTAAAGTCTAAGACTGGTTTAAATGTTTGAGCAAAACCATTCTCATTAAATAAGAAGTTTAAAATAGTGTTGTTTTGTATGAATGATTTAATGCCATTAAATGAAGGACTAGATTGAGAATTTAAAAGGAAGATTAAAAACACGATAGCAAAAACGACTAAAGTGACAAGAGCTATCGTATTTAAAACGATGCGACCTACTCTATTAGGTTTAGCAAAGCGTACGTAAATAGCGAATAACATCGCTAAAACGAATATAGCAATCGCGTAATATTTAGGCGAAAGCAGGATGATAAGAAGACCTAGCCCACCAAATATAGCAAAGAGAACGAAACGTTTTAGATGCATCTTCGGAGAGATAAATAATAAACCAGGCAAACAGGATGATAACACTAGTGCATACATTATAGCGAAATCAGAGTTCATCATATTTGCGTTAGTAATTTGTGAGACCCAAAGTGACAAACTATATAAAGAAAACATTTCCCCATCATAATAGATAACATTACTTGAAGATAAGCCACGATAGAAAAAACCATAATTAGCAAATGTGACGATAAAAGATATAGTTGTGATGAACGCTAAAGCACCAAAAAATATGAGTAAAGCGGTTTCAATATTAAATGTCTTGCACTTTTTAAGCGAGGCCCCGGCAAAGAAAAAAGAGAGCCCACCAATCAAGGAAATGATGATAGTAAACCAATTATAATTAGCAAAGCTAAAACGTGAAAAACTGATGAAAACGCTATATAGAACTAAGGGGATAGAAAATAGTAATAACGATAGCCTTTCTCGTTTATCGAAAAAGAAAACAAGATAAGGGATTAAAAGTAGTGCACCTATGAAACCTAAGATAGTCCAAATTTCGTTAAAGTCACCTAAGTTAATAGCGACTAGCGCTAGTACTTCCATGAAGAGGAAACCAATAAATGAGCCATTTCTTTTGATGAATTCAAGCATACCTAATCACACTTTCCTATTTTTTACAAACCGAATTTTATCAATATTCAATCTAGATTAAAAGAGTCGCCTATCTAGTTTATGTCTAAAATATATTTCCTGCATCTTTTTTAGTGAGGTTGGATTTTTACCTTTTTCTAATGATGGATCTTTTTCTTGATTTACGTCGTATTTCCATCCACATACTGGGCAAAAACCCGTTAAATCTCCTTCAATTCTACTAAATTCACCACAACAAGGGCACGGAATAAAACTCATTTTTCTTCCTCTTTTAAATATTCATCCATCTTGCTTAATAAGCTTAATGCATCGCATCTTCCTAAATTATAATTTGATGATAAGTTACTAATATCATCCTCATTAGCGTTAACCGATTTCACTTTTCTTAAAGGCAAGCTAGGTGCGATGAGAAACAATTTATTTTCTCTTTCATATTCATAAAGATTAGCGAGATTAATATTGTATTGTTTGGCGTAATTTTTTATACATTCAACAAAATTAAGTGACTTCCTATATCTTAAACACGCTAAACGGGTCGTCTTGGATTTAATATATTTTTCTTCATCGTTATGAAAGTTACGATCTCTTGTCGAGATGACTACGATTTTATCATACCCTTCATCAATAGCCTTCTTAAACGGGATCCCATCTGAATATCCCCCATCAAGATAATAATGCCCTTCGATTTTTACTTTTTTCGATACGACCGCAATAGAACTTGAAGCCATGGACGCTAAAAACATATCATCACCATGTTTGTTTGAAAAATATCTTGCTTTACCACTATCAACATCTGTAGCGACAAAAATTACTTCTTCTTTGCAATGTTTGAAACTTTCGATGTCAAATGGCCATTCATCTTTTAAATAATCGAAAAACATGTAGTCAAAATTGAAAAATGAACCATATTTGACAAGATTAGATATCGACGCTAATCTGTGATTAGTTAATGAATCCTCTAATAATCTTTTAGCGCGACCTTTTTGTTTAGTGACGTAAGAAAAAGTGTTTAAAGAACCAGCACTTACACCAATGATGCAATCGAAAGTTATACCATGTTCTATAAATACGTCGAGAACTCCTGCAGTATATGCTCCTCTAAGTCCTCCACCTTGTAACACTAATGCTCTTTTTTTCATAGATCGATTTGTTTTAAAATCATTGGTCCTTTCACTTCTGTTTCATCATTGTTGCCGATGATGATAACTTTTGTCGGGTGATTTAATATATCGACGTAATGCCCACGAGGAATTTTTACCTTCCTCGGCTCATTTACAAAATTAAACAAGCCATAATACCTAGTCTTTTCTGAAAAACCACTCGCAAGAACAAAATGTTCAAGAGGTGTTTTGATAAAACAGAATTCATCTAATTTACGATATTGTTTGCTCTTTTTAAATCTAATTAATTTCTTGATAAATTGATAAAAATTCTTATTTCCTTCTAATTTAACAGGTTGTTTGTCAAATAAAGGAGGTCTAACTTCATCACGATATTCCTCACCGGCATATAAGAAAGCCGTTCCTTTAATGAAAAAACTAAAAGCAATCACGCTCTTTAAAGCATCACCTTTAAAATAAGATGCAATACGTTCCTGATCATGATTTTCAACACAATTAAGTTTCAAATAATCTTTAGGAAATATTTTTTCTTGGTTATCTATTTTTATTAACACTTCATCAAGATATTTCTGTTCTTTAGTCTCAAAATATTTTCTAAGCTCATAGAAGTAATTGTAATTGTATGTGGCGTCGAACGTTGGATATAAATTGACATCTTCTTCTGCATAATACCCTTCACTATGTAAATATTCGATAAAACTCGGTTCGACTGATTCACCAATAAATATAACTTTTCTTCCTAATTCTTTTCTTGCCTTCTTAAAGAAAGAGAGAGGGATTAATGAACACACATCAAATCTGAAACCATCAACTTTAAGTTTACGATAATGTTTTAAAACACCCAGGAGATAAGTTAGAACGTCTTTGTTTTCTAAATCTAAATCCATAACATCGGTCCAATCCCCTACTCTGTTAGCCTTTCCGCTTTTGCTTATGAGAAAATATTCTGGATGTGTTTGATAGAGCAATGCGTCTCTGGACATATGATTAAAAACCATATCCATGATGACTTTCATCTTGAGAGAATGAGCTTTTTCAATGAGAGCAACTAAATCTTCTTCTGTCCCTAAATCAGGACTAATTGCTAAATAATCTTTAATTGCGTATGGGCTGCCGTATGTTCCTTTACGATTTAATTCACCAATTGGATGGACTGGAAGAAGATAAATGATATCAATACCTAAATTTTTGATACGTTCTAAGTCATTGGTCACTTCTTGCAAAGTACCAGCTTTGGAATAGTTACGAGGAAAAATTTGATAAACTGTACGACATTTTAAGTAATTATAATTACGCATAAATATCACTCCTTCAAAGTTATGAACTAATTTTCTTCTTCTATTTAATAATTTACACTAATGAGCGTAAATAAAAAAGGTAAAAAATTATATTAATTTTCAGTCGTTTTTTTCTTATAATTTAAAACGTATTTTTATAGGGGAACAAAATATATGAAAACACTTATCGTTCTAAGCGCTCTGCCGGGTGCAGGAAAATCGACTTATTCAGAACAATTCAGAAGGACACATAAAAACGTCTTCGTCGTCTCAAGTGATGAAATTAGAAAAGAACTAACAGGTGAATATCAAAACTTTACGATGGAAAAAGAAGTTTGGGAAACTTATCTTAATAGATTAAATGAATATGCAAAAAAAGAACTAGATGATTTAACTGTCATTGCCGATGCGACTAATCCGACTAATTATTTTAGAAAGTACTATTTCGAAAACACATACGGCTATGATGAGAAAATACTAGTAACTATATTCAAACCATGGGAACTATTACTAAAACAGAATATGATGCGTAATGAAAAAAAGATAGTGCCTCTATACGCTATGGAAAAATTACGTGCTGAATGGGAAAATCCAAACCAAGAAATTATCGAACTATATGATCAATATCTAAGAATTAATCGTTGGTTTTCAAGTGATAAAGTTCCTCAAAAGTTCTATTATAAAGATTAACTATGAACGATTATAAAGCATACACAAAACAATACCCTATCATCCAAAACCTGCTCGATTGTTACGATCACATTACACCTTGTGGTATTTTAGACCTCGTGCAAGATATTGCTGGTCAACATGCGAACGCTTTAGGTATCGGCTTTTACGATTTAATCGAAAAAGGAATTACTTGGGTTATAGCGAGAACGAAAATTGAGGTGTTGGATTTCCCTCCATATGCAACAGATGTCACTGTGAAGACATGGCCTCATAAACCGTCGCGTATCGATTGTGATAGAGATTATCAAATCATCGATAAGGACGGAAAAGTTTGTGTTAAGGTGATGACTAAATGGGTCATCATCGATGTTAATACAAGACGCTTAGCTTCTCCTAATGGTATTTTTGACCCGAATGGAAACTATGAACAAGAGTGCAATTTTGAGAGATTAGATAGTTTACGTTTCACAATAGATAATCCAGACCAAATTTATAAGACTAAGGTAACAATGACGATGTTAGATCATAACATGCATATGAATAATTCGCGTTATGGTGAAATCGTTTTCGACGCATTAAAACTTAATAAAGATGAAATTATAAAAACGTTTGAGATAAATTATCATTCTGAATGTCACCTTGATGACGAAATTTCTATCTTCATAAAGCGTGAAGATAAAAATATTTACACCGACATCAAAAAAGATGATGTCATCAAAGCAAAAGCATTTATAACGCTCTTTTAAAAACTTTCTTCAATCGATATAGAATAGATATCTTTGATTCTTATAACGTTATTGACAGTTAAAACATTTTTATTTATATCATCAATTTTTGTTATCACTTCGTCAACTTTTCTATAAAGCTTACTTTCCTTATCATAATAAGTGAATATCGCTCGCATGCCTCTTTTTAATTGATGCAGCATTTCATCGATTTCTTTTGCTTTATCTTCGCTTATCAAAATTTCTTCTTGTTGGACAAAAGATGCCTTCAAAAGCGCATCATGAAAAGGGGTTAACGATTGAAAAGGTAAAAATATTTTTGCTCGTACTCTATTAGGCATCTTCTCCACTTGCATGCCCTCCTATCATCTTATTTCTTTCACGCATCGTTGCACAATTTAAAAGATTTATGCCGCGTAATATTGCATTTTTGCCGAATCTATCTTTAATCTTATTCATCGCTTGTTCTAATCTTAATTCTTTATTTGCACCGTCGAAATCAAAAATTAAATTCATATCAATATCTTCTATCGGGTGAAGATTAGACAAACTTAAGCTGAGCGATCTAATAGGACGATTTTTTATAACTTTTCGTTCATACAAATCTAAAAAATAGTATTTTAATCTATCAAAAGTAGAAGAGATGATAGGTATCGTAAAAGAGCCACCACTAGAAAGAGGAGTTCCATGTGCATATCCGATGTGGAGATGAATAGTCTTTGTGGCTTGCTTAGCTTTAATCAATCTTAAACTTAATTCACTTACCATCTCGATGAGTATAATCTTGGCTTCAGTCGCATCATAGTCCCTAAAAAGAATTTGTGAGGAAGAAAAGGAGTTAGAAATAGGTATATAATTTCTAATATCTTCCAAGGTGACACTCTCTTTACCATAAGCATGATCTATAAGAATTTCAGCATCGACGCCGAATTCATCATAAAGCAATTTTTCATCAACTTTTTTAAGTTCGTTCATAGTACGCACATTGAATTTATTAAGAAGACAATTACTTATTCCTTTAGCAATCATCCAAAAATCAGTTAATGGGGTGTGATTGCCTAATAGTTTCACGTATTTTTCTTCATCTAGATAACTTATCCCGTCTTCCGCTTTCTTAGCAAATATATCAAGAGCGATTTTGGCTAAATATAAATTTGTACCAATTCCACACGTCGCAACAAGTCCTATTTCTTCTTTTATTTTTCTTAAAATGAATGACGCTAAATGGTTTTCATCCATACGATATAAATCTAAATATTTGCTCACGTCTATGAACATTTCATCAATCGAATAAACGTGAATATCTTCTTTGGCAAAATATTTTTGATAGAGTTTATAAATCCGTACAGCGTAATCAATATAAAGTTGCATTCTAGGTCTAGCAATTATATATGTTTTATCTTTTCCTATTTCAAAGAGGCGACATCTATTCTTCACGCCTTGTTCCTTCAAGTGATATGATACCGCAAGACAAAGTGCGCCTTTACCGCGTGAAGCATCTGCGACGACTAAATCACTCATCAATGGATCAAGGTCTCTTTCTACGCATTCACAAGATGCATAGAATGAACGCAAATCGATACAAAAATATGCTTTTTTTTGATACATATATAACACCTAAATTCACTGATGTGAAGTGTCTATAGTTTATGCATGTTTTTCATTGAATTAAAGAGTCAATTTAAAGAATTTAGACTGTGTCTATTAATTTTTTTGTCAAGGATTTTTTTATAAAATTTAGAAACTTTTTTACTTGAAATTTCGTCTTTTTTGTAATATTTAAAAAACCGTTTACAAAGTTTATATTCATAGTTATATTCTAGTAATTTTGACTCATGTGTAGGTATAATTATAAGTGAGGATAAATTTATGAAGAAACAACATTTCCACCAATTGCTCGGCGTTTTGGGTGCTTTGACGTTCGCTACTACTGGCGGTCTTATCATCAGCCAATTAAATTCTTTTATTCCAATGTTCGGTAATCGAACCGATTATACAATCACGATGGATAGTAGCACGACTGAAGATTGGAATTTCTTATCCCATAGTGGTTACACTACATCTTATAAAACATTCCGTTACACTAATTTTACTTTTGAAAACACCTTGCAAGGTACAGAAAATGGTCACTCATTACAACTTCAGAAAGGCGGTAATGGCAAAGTTTATAACACTACTCCTATAAATGGTTTTATGTCGCTAAGTGTTACATATACTTCAGATACTAATTTAATCGCTTATTTTGGTAATGAAACTAACCCAACTTCTAATAATTTGTCTTTAGCTTCTGGAACAAGTTACAACTTGTCGAATTACTCTAATAATACCTATCTAAGTATCACTACTGGTAGCAAATATGCGCGGATAAATTCCATTACAATCACTTATTCTTGCATTCCTAGTAGTGAAATTAGTCTTGAAAGCTTAGCTATTAGTTCGCTACCGAATAAAACTGTCTATGCACTAGGTGATAGTTTAGATTTAAGTGGTTTGACAATTGATGCTATTTATAGTGATGGCAGCAAAAAAGATGTTACCGATGTATGTAATATTTCCCCTACTTCTGGCACCATCCTTTCCACTGCTGGAGAACAAACGATAACGTGTAAATATAGCGAAGAAGGAATCGATGTCGAAACCAGCTTTAAAATTAATGTCGTAACACCGAGTAGCGATGCCCCAGAAATCATCGTTTGCGAAGGATACATTACGACATACAACTTAGGTGACTCATTAGATTTATCTAATATAAAAGTCATTGCGATGTATGAGGATGGTAGAGAAATAGATGTCGCTGATGCTTGTACATTTAATCCCCCGCATGGCACGATTTTAGACACCATTGGACAACAAACAGTTACTTGCACACACGTCCCTACTGGTTTAGATGATGATTTCACTATTACTGTGCTCGATAATGCGCAATCATTAACAAAGCAGGATGTAAAATACGATTATCTCGACTACTCTTACAATAACATTTATAACACGCCGGCCATGCCTTCAAAAGGCGATGCTAAAGCACTCGTCGTCCCGGTTTGGTTCAGCGACTCTAGTACATACGTAAACGCATCAGAAAAAGAACAAATAAAAGAAGATATTGAAACTGCATATGTTAACTTTCAAATGATGTGAGACTTTTTAGTCCTTGCTCACCTCTTATTTTAATTAAATCGTTTTTAAGTTCA
>CALVPP010000020.1 GCA_944351395.1 uncultured Bacilli bacterium | reverse complement strand
CTTGTTAGATAAAAAGAAAATCTAACCAAGTACATGGCTAGATTACATTATTTGTTAAACAGATAGATATATTATATGTCTTTACGCATTGCAAAGTGCATTTTTGCTTTAGCGCGTAATGAACGTAAATCTTGTGCCATATGATGATGTTCAAAAGGCAAGGATAAAAGTAAACATAATGGTATACCAGCGATGTAGATAGGCACTAGAGCCCAAAGAACTGGGAAATAAAAATCTCTTACTGAATCATAAGGGTGAATCCTAAAGAATGGAAAGACAAAAGCGTCGATAATAGGCTTCACCGCACCATAGATACTAGGCACCCCGAACGCAAAACTTCCGTTGCGGAAATCAGGAGATAAAAATTCGTCTAAAGTTTGAGGAACTAAACCAGATAAAGCGAGGAATATCTCGTTTATAAAAACGCAAGCCATGACGCCAAGAAACGCTAAAGGCATCGCGAGTATACGACGATAATTGAGTTTATGATCACCCAACATGACCATGAGTAAGCCTGCCATGACGAGGATATAATGGCAAACATAATAACGGACGTTTTCTAAAACGATGTCAAAACTACTAAAATTAGCACCCGTCGTCACTGTCGGCACTGCTAGAGCAAAAAAACCGCAAGTTATGCAAATATAATAAAGAAAATCTTTTAAATATTTACCACCGAAAAGATAGAAAAATGGTAAGAAAATCGTACAAGTCGCACAAAGATTTTCAAAAGTTGACGTCCTTAATGTGTATGGCCATTCCCTAATATAAGCAGGGAAAAATTGCTTTAAAAAGTGAAGCGCAAAGGCAAATAAACATAAATAGAAGATGAAAAGAAAACGAAATCTAGATGATCTTTTCTTTAAAAAGAAATATAAAAAAATGGTAAGAAAAATCGGTAAAGCTAAAAGAAGAAAATATTCTAAGTTTAGTGTTACCTTCAAAGCCATAATTAATCAATTTCCTCAAGGAAGCTAAATCTCTTGCGTTGCTTCTTGCGCTCTATCTTATAAGCGCGTAATAATTCATCGTGCGAAATTTTATGTTCTTCTTCTTTTGTGATAATAGGCTCTTTATCATCGCAGAACAATTTAACAATCCCTTCTTTATCAATATCCAAAAATAAATATTGTTCTTTAACGTAACGTTCCAAATAATCTAAAACATCTTTATTTTGTCCTCTATGAGAAATAGAGATAAGATATCCAGCTTTATCATCGCCGATGATTGAACATGCGCTACTAGGCAAAGAATTCAAATAATTTAAGATGAAAGAAACGTAAGAATCGGGTCTAACTACCCCTAGATATCTCGCACTAGTAAGTGCGCTAGATTTAAATGCATCAATAAATGGTTTGATACTACCTTTTGCTAATTCTTTCGTCAGCTCATTTAAATTTTTGGTTTCGTCAAAATAATGTTCTGCAGCAAGCACTAATGTATAATCCATCTTCTTTTCACTTAGAGAAAAGACAAAATCGTTAAAAGTTAACTCACTAAGATTATTCTTATCGAAATATTTAGCAACTTCTAACATCTTCTGATGAGGAATTAAAGAGGAATCGAGATAATGATGATTTGGTAAAAGCATGAAAAGTTCGAAATCATGCATATCATAAATTAAAGGAATAATCGCATCATCTCGTTTTTTAGAATAATCTAAGATGAACAAGCTTTTAGCGTCAATCGCATTCAATAAATAAGTATCACAACCGATAATTGCATATTTTGAACAAGCATAATCGACGATTGATAAAATATCATCTTTTCTCAATTCATTAGACAAAAAGACACGGTTTAAACAATCGACGATCATATACGCTAGTAGGTCATCGATAAGGCCATCTCTTTTATGAATTAATAAATCAAAATGAGGAATGATGACATTTTTATCGACATAAATCTTTGCTAAAATACCTCTAATTAAACCTTTGAACGTATAAAATTCATCTTGTCTACCATTTAAATCATGAAAATCATCTTTTTCCATCCTGCCGTTATAGGTAAAACGTGATACATCACTTTCATTCTTTCTTATGATGACGATATTGTCCATCTTAAAGCTCGCGGCTAATATTCGTCCTTTATTGACGCTCATGTAATTGCCTAACAAAGGTCTAGGCGAAGGATAAAGTAAAACGGCTGGTGAGTTATTCTCGTCTTTAAATTGAGCGTAGAAAGTATTAACTTTCTCTTTAGCAATTTCTTCAATTTGATTCATAAATATTCGCCTCATTTACATTATATAAAAATCTTTAATATTTAAAAGAACTTTATTATAATAAAGACATCGCATTCGATAAAAATTAGTAAATTTCTACTCATTATATCGGTATTTTCATTAAAGGAGATAAAAAATGAAAAATATGTTTACTTCTCTAAAGAGCCGTAAGATCACTGCTATTATCGTATCTTCTATTCTCATCATCCTAGGCATTCTACTTTTCATTCCAGAGATTACAAGACAAGTATTCGAAATAGTTTGTGCTTTGCTTCTCGTCATGATGGGTGTCGCTGCCATCTATTCAATCGTCCGCTACACGACTTCTAAAGAAAAGAATGGATGGATGCTAGCTCAAGGCATACTTTATGGCATTTTATTTATCCTCGTCATCATCGCTATTGCGCTCAATGGACAAATTGCCTTTGCTAATTACGCTTGGACAATATTTTGGTTCTCTACCACATTCTTAGGTTTTATTTCCATCTTCTCTGGCATCATGCGTATAACCACGAGTTCTGTTTCAAGTCATCCAACTTATCTTGTCATCTATGGTGTCATCCAAATCATCATCGGTTCGGTTTTATCTTTCGGCATTTGGTTTTGCTTTTCTAACCAAGATTTATATGTCATCATGTGCTTCCTTGCAAGCTACGCTCTCGTCACAGGATTAAATTTATTAATCATGACATTATCTAATTCTGATTTAAGGAAAGATGAAAAAGATTTTAGTGTCATCGATGGCGATGATTTAACAAAATAAATTTAATCAAATAGTTAATTAAATAAGAGAGCTACGCTCTCTTTTCTGATTTAAAAATTCTAAGGATGAGTAATTAGATAAGCTTCTTCTACAACTTCCTTTTTAATTTGCTTTCGTTCTTTAATCATGAAAAAAGAAGAAAGAGCGAAAAAGAAAGACATAAAAGTTAATAACCCGAAAATGATGGTAAGAATAACTCCCCATAATTCAAAACGGAAGATAACACCGATGATAAATAGAATTATCGATATGATAAAGATGATATAACTCGCTATTGCACCACTACTAACCGCTCTTTTATTCTTGTTGTATAAAGAGAATAACCTATCTAATTCTTTATTGCCGACGTATTTAGCGTCTAACAAAGCGTTTACTTCAATCATACTTCCGCCTTCTCTAGCGGATGTAATGACATAACCAAAACATTCGAGGTCGCGTACTTTTCTTTGCACCTCTTCTTTCGTAGTCTTTTCTATTTTTACGGTAATTTTATTTGGCATCATGATGTAATTTTTCAACCTTCGCTAATACATTTTCGTTATATTGCCTAATATTTGTCAATTCTTTAGTCACTTTTATTTTGTAATATAATCCTAAAGCCATCATCGCTATAAAAGACAATAGAGCAGGTAATCCACTAGATAAAAGTAAAACCCATTCTTCAATACTTTCTTTTAAAGATAGATAAACGATGATAAAAACAGTTAATAATATTGCGGTCAATATGCTCAATATGACAAATGTTAAGAATAAAATTCTTAAAGGATGAAAATAATCTCGTTCTAATTTCTTAAATTCATCATACTTATCTATATTTTTCTCTCTTTTAAAATAAATGATATTATTGCCTAGATTATCCTTATCGATATGATCAACTTTATAAAAGAAAAGAGAATGAATGTTGATGACACTTTCCATTTGATAATCTTTTGTCGTCACTTTTTTAAAATCGAATTGTTTCATAAAGAATTTGAATCCTCAGTTTTTATATCATTAGTGTAAACCCATTTAACTTCTAATAAAGACGTCTCTCTTTCTTCTATCTGTGTGATAGTAAGATAAGAAGTGTAAGGATTCACGATTGAATAAGTAAAATAACCATCTTTATCAATCGTAAATATATCGATATTCGCTAAATTTTTATGTTCTATAGAAAAACTAGAGATGATGAAAAGACCTTGCATATCTTCCTTCGTCGCATCTTTAATTTTTAGTTTAATACGCGTGGGTGATATATTAGGTTCCACGATTGGGCTTTTAAGACCGACGTTAGCTTTATTTAACACTAAGGCATTATCATAAAAATGTGGTCCGCTAGCGTTTAATTCATCTTCAAAATATGTCCAGCCATCGAGTGTTTCATCTTCAAAAGATAAAGGAGGAATGACGTTTTGTGGTTCATTTAAAAATCCACCAGCGTCGAAATCATTTCCATGTCCCGGCAAAGAATTGCTAAACGGGGAAATACTCACCAAAGCAATCGCCATCAATAAAGAAAATCCGCCGAGAGAAAATACTAATTTTGTCTTACGATGATTTGATAAAATTGGTGCATTATAAGCCATCTTTATTCACTAACCCCACCATTTGCAAATTGCGAATTATATAAATCAGCATAGAAACCCTTCTTCATCATCAATTCATCATGATTTCCAGTTTCTATGACATCGCCATCTTTCATGACGATGATGAGATCGCTATTCTTAATAGTCGATAATCTATGAGCGATGACAAAAGAGGTATGTCCTTTCGCTAAATTATCCATCGCTTCTTGAATAAGTAGTTCTGTACGCGTATCTACGCTTGATGTCGCTTCGTCTAAAATGAGCATCGGTGCCCCTTGAATCATCGCTCTTGCAATGGTGAGCAATTGTTTTTGACCAGCCGATAGAGCGCTTTCTTCACTAAGCATGAAATTATAGCCACCTGGTAGTTGCTCAATAAAAGTATCACAATGCGTCAATCGACAGGCCTCTTCTATTTCCTTTAACGTCGCGTCTTGTCGACCAAACTTAAGATTTTCTAAAATAGTGCCTTCAAATAACCAAGTATCTTGTAAGACCATCGCAAAATTAGAACGGACTAAAGAACGATTCACTTCATTAGTCTTCTTTCCTTCTATCGCAATATATCCTTCGTTTACATCGTAAAAACGCATGAGCAAATTGACCATAGTCGTTTTACCTGCCCCAGTTGGACCGACGATAGCCACTTTCATACCTGCTTTCGTCTCTAAGTTAAAATCGTGAATGATAATTTTATCGGGATTATAACCAAATTTAACGTGGGAGAAAGTGACATTACCTGAAACTTCATCAAACTTATCCGTGAGCATAGATTCATCTTTTTGTTCTTTTTCAGAAAGGAAGTCAAAAACGCGTTTCGCCGCCGCACTAGCGCTTTGTAAATTCGTAGAAATAGTAGCGATTTGGCTAAGTGGCATCGTAAATTGTTTTGAATAAGTGACGCAAGCGACGATCGTCCCAATCATCTGCCAATTTTTAACAGCGATAAGACCGCCGACGATACAGATGATAGCAAAGCTTAAATTGCCCATCAAAGTCGTAATTGGAAAGGAAGAACCGCTGTAGAATAAAGATTTGAAGCCGTCATTATATAAATTAGTGTTAATTTCAATAAATCTCTCTTTAGCGTGCTTATCTGCACCATAAACTTTGATGACGTTAACTGCGGAATAAACTTCTTCAGCATGAGCGTTCATATCACCTAAATCAAGTTGTTGTTTCACAAAGTGAGATTGCGATTTCTTCACGATACGTAAAAGGACGAACAATGATAATGGAACAAAGGCTATTGCGATGAGAGCGAGCCTATAATCAAGGCATAACATCATGATGGCAACGCCTAATAATGTTAAGATAGACGTCATTAAAGTAGTAAGCGATTGATTAAGCGTCTGCCCAATCGTATCGACATCGTTCGTAATGATACTTAAAACGTCACCAATTTGTCTAGAATCAAAATATGATAAAGGTAGTCTATTCATCTTCGTGGACATATCCTTACGCAATGCTTTAGAAGCGTCTGCCGTCACCGCGCTCATGATGATAGCTAAACCATAATTTCCGACGAAAGCGAGTAAATAAGCACCGACTCCTAAGCCACCAAGATAGGCGATGCGCGCAAAATTCATCATCTCCGAACTTTCCACGCTCAAAGTAATTTCTTCGATGATAAGTTTAGCTAAATAAGGACCAAAGATAGTAAATAACATGCCGACGATAGCCAAAAGCACGCCGATGATAAGACGAATGCGATATGGTTTTAAATAACCGAAAAGATGAAATAAGGAGTTCATATTTTTAGCTTTATCTTTTTTAGGCATGAGCTAATTCCTCCTTACTAAGTTGCGAATAAGCGATATCTTGATAAACTTTACAAGTTTTCATCAATTCATCATGTTTTCCGTGCCCAACCATCTTACCATTATCTAAGACGATGATTTGATCAGCATCTAGAATCGTGCCAATGCGTTGAGCAACGATGATAGAAGTCGCACCTTTGATCTGCTTTTTAAGTTCACCTCTAAGTACTTTATCGGTTTTATAATCAAGGGCACTAAAAGAATCATCGAAAATATAAATTTCAGGATTTTTCACGATAGCGCGAGCGATTTGTAGACGTTGTCTTTGTCCGCCACTCACATTCTTTCCACCTTGCGAGATATGATAATTTTCTTCACCAGGTAATTTATGGATAAATTCTTCTGCTTGAGCGATATTCATCGCTCTTTTAAATGTTTCATCATCGGCATTTGGACTTCCAATACAAACATTAAATTTCAATGAACCAGAAAAGAGGATACCTTTTTGTGGTACGTAACCTAATTTATCGAACAAAGTTTTAAATTTGTAATTTTTAACATTACGTCCATCGACTAAAACTTCACCGCTTGAAACGTCATAGAACCTAGGAATTAGATTGATGAGAGTAGTTTTACCACTACCTGTCGCACCGATAAAAGCAATTGTCTCCCCTTTATTTGCTCTAAAAGAGATATTTTCTAAAACTGGTTTATCTGAACCAGGATAGATGAAAGTAACATCTTTAAATTCTACTGTTCCTATCTCATCGGTTTTAGAATCATCTTCACCTTCTAAAATAGTATTGTTCGTCTTTAAGATTTCATTAATTCTTCGTGCTGAAACGATAGCACGAGGCATGATGACGAATAAAATAGCGACGACGAGGAATCCGACGAGAACTTGCGTTGCATATTGCGTAAACGCTGTCATCTCGCTAAGTTCTAAACTATCACCAAATTGACCATCGATGAGATATGAACCGATCCAGCAAATGATGACGCTAAGAAAACCCATGATAAGATTCATAAACGGCATGATAAGACCTGTCGCTCTATTGACGAACCTTTGCGTCCTAGTCAAATCAGTATTGATGCCCTCAAATTTATTTTCTTCTAATCTCTCAGCGTTTAACGCTCTAACGACTCTTAAACCTGTGAGATTTTCTCTAGATACCGTATTCACACGATCAGTCTTTTGCTGAATTGAATTGAACTTCGGTACAGCGATGAAGAAGATGAGTAGGATGAATATGAGTAAAATGATGATAGCCACAGCAGTGACTAATGTTAAAGTGTAATTTCTACGAATGATCATGATGATCGCACAGATGGCTAAAATAGGTGCATAAATTAAAAATTTAAAAGATTGATTGAACGAGGTTTGAATTTGCGTGAAATCGTTCGTCGTGCGGGTAATGAGGCTTGAAGTCTCAAATTTATTAAGTTCTACCATGGAGAATGATGTTATCTTATCGAAGACATCTTTTCTCGCGCGAGAGACGATGATCATCGTAAGTTTACTCGCGATATAACCAACGCCGATGCTCGCTGCTGCACTTAAGATAGCAAAAGCTAACATGATAAGACCGGTGTAGACGACGTCCGTCGCTAATTCACCGATACTTGATTCATATGTCGGAGCGTTCTGAATGATAGAAATGATACGACCCATGAGATCAGGAAGCATGAGGTCGCTAAAAGCTTGCACAATTGCTAAAAAGATGAGCAGAGCAAAAAGTGACGCGCCTTTTTTACCCATTTTCGTCATCAATCTTAACATAAATTGCTAACAACCTCTTGAAAAATGATAATCAATTATTTTGCTTAAAGCAAACTAAATTCAATTATTTTTTATAGACTTGGACTATACGTCCTCTCAAAGATAAGCCTTCATAAATGTTCGTATCAGCACGTGATACATCTTCTTCTTTGCTAATCTTATGCTCTCCATCTTTACTAAAAAGAACTAAATCAGCATCTTTACCAACTTCAATTGCCCCTTTGTTCTTAAGTTTAAAAATACGAGCAGGATTATAAGAGACGAGTGAAACGATACGCGATAAAGGAATATCTCTTTTAATCGCTTCGCTCAATAAATATGTGTAAAGATATTGAATTCCACCGCATCCATTCGGTATTTTTCTAAAATCATCTTTACCCCATAATTTTTCTTCATGATAAAAAGGACAATGGTCAGTCGCGACCGTATCGATCGTTCCATCTTCTATCGCTCGCCATAATTCATCTTGACTTTTCTTCCCTTTAATAGGGGGAGAACAGACGAAATCTAGCCCTTTGATCGGATCTTTATATACTTCTTCAGTAAATGCTAAATATTGAGGGCAAGTCTCAACTAAAAGTGGCAAGCCCTCTTCTTTAGCTGCTCTTGCTAATTTAACACCCTCTGCATTCGCTAGATGAACGATATAGGCGGGAGCACCAGTTTTCCTCACTAAATCGATGACAATTTTATCACCAGCACATTCGACGCTTTCATCACGTGATAAATAATGGTGATAACAATCTAATTTTCCTTCGCTAACGAATTTATCAATATTAGCGTCGATTTGATCGACATCTTCCGCGTGGATATTAATCATGATGCCATATGGTTTAGCTTTTAACATGATTTTAGCAATATCATCTGGAGCAATTTGCATGCCTTCTCTTTTATAGACCATGAAACATTTTAAAGAATGAATGCCATGTTCGTTTAAAAGAGGGAATTCATCTAATATTTTATCATTCAATTTAGTCACAGCGACGTGGAAGAAAACATCTGCACGTGGTTTTTCTTTTTTTACTAGTTCTAATCTTTTTTTAAGTGTCTCTAAAATCGTATCATCGCCTCTTTGAATAGCGTAATCGATATAAGAAGTAATACCACCAGCCAAAGCAGCTTCACCGCCGCTAAAATAATCATCGCTTGAATAAGTGCCACCAAAGGCCATCTCCATGTGCGTATGAGCGTCTATTCCACCAGGTAGAAGATATAGACCTTTTGCATTTATTATTTCGACAACTTTTTCGCCAATATTTTGGGCAATCTTAGCGATAATTCCATCTTTAACTAAAACATCAGCTAAAACTTCACCATCATGATTGACGATAGTTGCGCCCTTAATTAAATAATCTTTCATCTTTCGTTCACACTCCTTTTTCATCTGTCCTTAAAACAGCGTTAAGTAAGACATTACACGCTTTATAACAATGTTCTATATCGCTATATTCTTCATCACAATGACTTCTCCCATCTTTAGATGGAACGAAAATCATCGTCGTCGGTAACATATAAGCAGCGAATTGTGCATCATGACCCGCCCCACTATTGATGAATTGATAATTATAGCCTAATTCCTTACAAGCACCTTCGACATATCCTACTAACGTTTTATGGAAATATGTCGTCTTACGGTCCCATTCTAATTTAGTAGACACCTTGCATCCTTCGATGGTAGAAGGAAGATTATTTAAAATATTTTTCACTTCATCGATAACTTTATCATCGACGTGTCTTGCATCTAAACTCATGACACATTCGTCGGGTATGACCGTATGAACGTTAGGATGAATGCTTATTTCACCAGTCGTGTAGACAAGACCATCAAATTTATCTAATTTTTCATGAATTAAAAGCAATACTTTCGCCATCGCAAATAAAGCATCTTTTCTTTTTTTCATCGGAGTCGTCCCAGCGTGATTTGCTACTCCTTCTGTCTTAATCGAAAAATTGCACATACCTAATACACAAGGAACGACACCGACATCTTTTTTATTTTCTTCCAAGATTGGTCCTTGTTCGATGTGCAATTCAAACATCGCCATATAATCTTTTGGATTAATCCTATTTTCTATTTTTCCTTTATAAGGAAATTTATCTAAAGCCATCTTAAATGTTACATTTTTATCGATGACAGAATGCGAATTTAATAATTTATCTAAGTCGTAATTTTTTCTAATTTCTTCTGGTAAATAAGAATTAGTGACAATTGATGAGCACATGATAGCAGGCGGATATAAACTTCCTTCTTCATTCGTCCAAATCATCGCCACTAAATCGTGGTCGTGCTCTATATTTTGTGTGGCAACAGTCTCTAACACTTCCATCGCACTTAAAACACCTAGAATGCCATCATAATTCCCACCATTTTTTACTGAATCACAATGTGAGGCCATGACAATTCTTTTATCGCTTTTGCCGTTTCCTTTTAAAACCGCATACATATTAGCGAGATCATCACTATAAACATCACATCCGATATTTTCCATACGCCTTTTAAATTCATCTCTCGCCATCAAATCTTCCTTCGATAGTGCGTAACGCGTAATTCCGCCTTTTCCATCGTCACCAAAATGTTTATAAGTTAAAATTTTATCTAATAATCTTTCCTTATCGACAAAATACATAAGTAATCCTCCTCGGGTTTAAATAAAAAAAAATGTAAATTCATTATAGCAAAGAATTCACATTTTATGTAATAAAACTGATTTAAAACTGATTAGGATAATTCAAGACTACCAGTGTAAAGTTGATAATAAACACCTTTTTTCTCGAGCAAATCTTCGTGCGTACCACGTTCGATGATACGCCCGTGATCTAAAACCATAATCGCATCACTATTTCTAATCGTCGATAATCTATGAGCGATGACAAATACAGTTCTACCTTTCATGAGTGCATCCATACCATTTTGGATGAGTGCTTCCGTACGTGTATCGATACTACTCGTCGCTTCATCAAGGATGAGGACTGGAGGATTAGCTACTGCTGCACGAGCAATACTAAGTAGTTGTCTTTGTCCTTGTGACAAATTAGCCCCATCAGCGATAAGGGGCGTATTATAACCTTGCGGTAAACGCGTGATGAAATCATGTGCATTAGCGAGCTTAGCTGCCGCGATACATTCTTCATCAGTTGCATCTAACTTACCATAACGAATATTATCTAAAATCGTGCCACTAAATAGATTCGTATCTTGTAATACAATAGCGATAGAATGACGCAAATCATCTTTTTTAATCTTATTGATGTTGATACCATCGTATCTTATCTTTCCATCAGCGATATCGTAGAATCTATTGATGAGATTCGTAATCGTCGTCTTACCAGCGCCTGTCGCTCCGACAAAAGCAATTTTTTGTCCAGCATAAGCGTAGACGCTTATATCATGTAAGACCATGTGATGATTATCGTAACCAAAATCGACGTGATCTAAGACGATATCACCTTCTAATGGGGTGTAAGTCAAAGTGCCATCACCATGCGGATGTTTCCACGCCCATTGGCCAGTACGTTCGGCACATTCGATGATATTTTTATTTTCATCATATCGGCAATTGACTAGCGTGACGTAACCATCATCCACTTCTTTTGGTTCATCGATGAGGTGATAAATTC
This sequence comes from uncultured Bacilli bacterium, assembly GCA_944351395.1. Lineage (GTDB taxonomy): Bacteria > Bacillota_I > Bacilli_A > RFN20 > CAG-826 > CALVUG01. The sequence goes on along the minus strand of CALVPP010000020.1, from coordinate 10,894 downwards.
TCGTCATACCAGCCATCCCTAAGACGATATTATTAAATTGACTTGATACTTGGGAAATCGTAGCAGTAAAACGACGAGAGAAAAGTAAGAAACTGACGATCGTCGCAATGCTGATAGGTTCACCGATGCCAAATATCGTTAAATTAGGTGTTTGATAAGCGATGAAGACACCACCGACAATCGCTAAAGCGATATATAAGACGTGTCCGATATTACCGAGTGCAGGCATCAAAGCGTTCGTATAAATATTGCCTTTTTCACCATATTTGAAGAATGTTTCATTCACTTTATCGAAACCTTCTATCACTTCGTCTTCGTGACAGAATACTTTGACGACTTTTTGACCAGAGACCATTTCCTCGGTGTAGCCTTCAAGTCTTGCCAAGTTGATTTGTTGTTCTAAGAAACATTTGCTAGAAATTTTACCGAACTTCTTCGTCACTAAAATCATGATGACGGAGAAGAATAAGACGATGAATCCTAGATAAATAGAAAAATAAACCATGAGGAAGAATAAGATGATGATAGTAGGAACATTCATCACCACTTGCGGCAATGTTTGCGAAGCTAATTGCCAAAGCGTATCACAATCGTTCGTATAAGTGGACATGATTTGACCATGTTTATGCGTATCAAAATAAGAAATCGGCAAATCTTCCATATTCTCGAACATACGAATACGTAAGATGTTGATGACTTTTTGTCCACACACAGCGATGATGCGTTGGTAGAAGAAAATAGCGATGACACCAACGACATATATGCTCGATTGAATGATGCATAAATACATGAGTCGAGTAAATGCTTCGTTCCAATCGATTCCGATAGCGCCATTATTTAAGATAAAATCTTGGAATGGATCGGTAATAGAACTCACTAAAATATTCATGATGACACTATTAGCTAAACTCGCCAAAGTGACGATGACGAGAAAGAAAAGGACGATAGAATAATGCCATGGATAGGCCTTAAACATATCCTTGACGAGACGCCAAAGAACCTTCATGCCATCGCTTTCACGATTTTTCGAAAAATTTAAAGTATTTTTCTTCATGATAAGGCTCCTTTCTTCGTCTGTGAAATGTAACATTCTTGATAAATCTTATTCGTCTTCAATAACTGCTCGTGCGTACCAATTGCATCAATTGCACCATCTTCCATGACGATAATTCTATCCGCATCTTCGACACTAGAAATTCTTTGGGCAATGATAATCTTCGTCACTTCTGGAATGTATTCTCTAAACGCTTTTCGAATGCGAGCGTCAGTTTTCGTATCCACTGCACTAGTAGAATCATCTAAAATTAAAATTTTAGGATGTTTTAATAACGCTCTAGCAATACAAAGTCTTTGTTTTTGTCCGCCAGAGACATTCGTACCGCCTTGTTCAATCATGTGATCGTATCCATCTTTAAAGGAATTGATGAAATCATCGGCACATGCGAGTCTAGCAGCGTATTCAATTTCTTCATCGCTTGCTTCCATATTGCCCCAGCGTAAATTATCTTTAATTGAACCACTGAAAAGCACATTCTTTTGTAAGACGCAAGAGACGTTGTCTCTTAATGTTTTAATATCATATTCTTTCACATTATGCCCACCGACGATAATCTCGCCTTCACTTACATCATATAACCTTGGAATAAGATTAACTAAAGTCGATTTCGCACTACCCGTACCACCGATGATGCCAATAGTCTCACCAGACTTAATATGAATATTCACATCTTTTAATGAATAACGTTCGGCACCTTCGTGATATTTAAAAGACACATCTTTGAAGATGATGGAGCCATCATCGACATCATAAATAGGATTTTCAGGATTTTTGATAGTCGGTTCTTCAGTAAGTATTTGATAGACCCTCATGATCGATGTACTAGCCATCGTCACGCTCACGAGCACTTGTGTTAACATGCTAATGTTAAATAACGATTGAACACCATATAAGTTAATAGCGTTTAAATTACCAATAGTGAACCATTCATTACCGGCATTAATCGATTGTAAAATGTAACTACCACCTAAATAAACACAAATAGTAATCATGAGCCAAACGGCGAATTGCATAGTTGGATTTGACAAGACGAACAATTTATCAGCTTTGATGAAATTATCTCTTACCGCTTCTGCTCTATTTCTAAATAAATCTTTTTCGTATTCGCTTCTAACATAAGTCTTGACAACTCGAATACCTTTGATATTTTCTTCTACTCGTTCATTTAAATCATCGTATTGTTTGAAAACGCGGATAAAAATAGGTGAAGCCTTTAAGGTGATGAAAGTGAGCATCACACCTAAAATGGGAATGACGATTAAGAACACCCACGCTAATTGAGGAGCTAAGACGAAACTCATGATCATGGAGAATATAATCATAAGAGGCCCTCTAACTGCCATACGGATGATGCTCATGAACGCCATTTGTACGTAAAAGACATCGGTTGTAATACGAGTGACGAGACCACTCGTCGCATATTTATCGATATTTTCAAAAGAAAATCCTTGAATTTTTACGAACATATCGTGTCGAATATTTTTAGAAAATCCTACCGCCGCTGTCGCACTAAATTTGCCGCTTAACATACCGCAAATTAAAGATCCGATAGCGAGAGGTAATAAAATACCACAATACTTCAATATTTCCATCAACGCATCAAATGGTTGGATGGAAGGATCTATCGCAAAAGCATTTAAAGTATCGATAAGCCAAGAAATAACTAAAGGAATGATACATTCAAAGATGACTTCTAAAGATATTAAAATCGGTGAAAGAATAGCTTCCTTTTTGTATTGACGTAAAGATTTTAAAACGACTTTCGTCGCATCCCAATAATCACGAAGACGTATCTTATTCGTGTTTTTATTTTTCTTCGTTTTTTTATTTTTACTAGCGACTTCCGATTTCATACAAGTGGTTATTCTAATTATTTAATAAATAATGTCAATAAGTAAAAAGCACGATAAATGAAATTCTTACACAAGTGTTAAGTATTATTTATTCAAAAGGTTTAATTTCTTCTTTTTTAACTTCGCTTTTCTTCGCTTTATGCATATCTTTGACGAAAATAAATGTAACAAGAGCGAGAAGCATAAATGCTGCAGCGTATGGGAATAAAGCCACCCAACCATTAGTAATTGTTAAAATGCCACCTACTAAGATAGGAGTGATAGATTGAGCGAGCATGCTTGCGGCATAATATATACCAGTAAATCTACCAATCTTATCTTTAGAACATAGTTCTACGACCATAGGATAAGAACAGCAATTGATCATTGCCCAACCAATACCGCCGACGATGAAGATGATGTAATAATATATAGGCATGGCACTACCCGCTTCCCCAGTTGCTTGGTCATAACCATAACCAGCATCGAAGAAACTAGAAATAGAACCACCAGTAAAGCAAAGTACCAAAAGAATGATACCGATGACAATCGTCCATTTTCTACCTATCTTATTAGCGAGCCAACCAGAAGGTAAGAAAGCGACTAATGATGCAATAGCGAGTAAAGTAGGACCTAATGAATAAGAGGTCGTCTCAAGATGATAGATGCCAAAGTTCGTCCAGAACGTTTCGACACTATTAAAAGACATGAACCAAAGGAAGACACTAGCGATGAGAAGAATGAAAGCAATTTTATTCGCTTTGCCCATCGGCTTATCATCATCAACTTTTTCTTCTACTTCCGCTAATTCTTCTCCGCGTCTAAGATCATCTTTCATCTCTTCTAACACTTTATTTTCTTTAACGGTTAGGAAAAGAATGATGCCGCTAATCAACAATAAAGCGCTACCGATGATAAAAGGAATTAAAGATAAATATGGATTAGCACCTTCATTAGGATTCATCTTTTGGAAAGGCAAGAATAAAGCGATACCGCCAGCAATAATCGCACCGATATAACCGACGAAGTTAATAATACCATTCGCGGTCGCTCTAAGCGGCTTAGGTGTAAGATCTGGCATGAGTGAAACCGCTGGATTTCGATACATTTGCATAGCGATTAAAGTAACGCCCATCGAGATGATGAGTCCGACGAAAGAATTATAACAAAAACAAATAGCGATAAATGGGAAGATGATTGCGCTAGCAATCGTTCCGACGATGATATAAGGCATACGTTTGCCTAATTTCGTATGTGTCTTATCGCTAAGATGACCGAATAAAGGTAACATGAACATAGCGAAGATGTTATCGCATGCCATGATGATACCGACGATATATTGGTAATCTAATTCGGTAAAGTTTGGATTAGGGAATTGAGATTCTAATAATTCAGTTAAAAACGGAGGACAATATGTGTTATAAATTTGCCACAACATCAAAATGCCAAAAAAAGCAAACCCGATGATAAACGTCCTCTTATAGTTAAGTTTCAATGGTTTATCCATATGTTTAACTCCTTAAATTTGACTAGTTCATTTTAACATATTTTTGTTGCATTTCACTATTTTATAAATAATCGCGTCATAAAAGAAAAAGATAGCCGAAGCTACCTTAATCTTTTCTAGGAGAATCTAATACGGATATTAAGTAATTTTATTTTTTCTCTTTATCTCGTTCTTTTTTATAAGCTTTAAAACTTCTTTTTATTTTCTTATCTTTCGCTACTGGACAATAATCGCAGTGCGATGGTTTTCTTCCTTTAAGTCTTGGGTAGATAAATCTAAAGAAGATGATAGCGAGAAGAATGAGCAAGATGACGAGAAGTACCATTCCATCAGTTAAAGTCATAATTAATCAATCCCCTTTCAATTAAATCGATCCACCCGCGGCAGTGATAATCCAAGATACGCTACCGATAAGAGAGGCGACGAGCCAAGCAAAGCCAGTGAGGAACGCCATCGATTTGAGCATCGCTTTATTGGAACCTAATTCATTTTTCATCGCGCCTAAGGCACCGAAGCATGGAGCGCTAAATAAGTTAAACGTCATGAATGCAAATGCAGTAATTGGGTTGAAGAAATTGAACACAGTATCGAGTGGTCCAAATAAGTCGGCTTCGCCACCTGCTAAAGCTGCAATCGTCGTCATCGAACCGATGACTTCTTCTTTTGCGACAAGACCTGTGACTGCGCTGACGGCTGCACCCCAACTGAGGTTACCACCGAGCATTGGAGCAAACACCCAAGCGAAGCACATACCCACGTTAGCGAGTAAGGAATCATTGATAGTGATGAGTTCGCCATCCACATATTGGAATTGCCAAGTAAAGCTACCTAAGAACCAAACGACTACAGAACATAAGAGAATGATCGTACCAGCACGTTTGATGAAGGACATCGTCCTATCCCATACGTCGCGAGCGACATAACTAGCATTAGGAGTTTTATATTCTGGAAGTTCACTGATAAATGTCGTATGTGAACCTTTGAATATATATTTCTTGAAGATGATACCGAATACTAAGATGAGGATAATAGCGATGAAATAGAAGGATAATGAGATAATCCAAGCATAGGTTGCGAAGAAGAACCCAGCAAAAGCGGAAATGATAGGTAATTTAGCACTACAAGGCATGAGAGGAGTTAAGATGACACTAGCTTTTCTTTCGTTTTCATCTTCCACAGTACGACACGCCATAATGCCAGGAACACTACATCCGACACCGACGATAAATGGTACTAGCGATTTGCCACTTAGGCCAAATTTATGGAAGATACGATCTAAGAAGAAGGAAATTCTTGACATGTAGCCAGTCGTCTCAAGTAAGGCTAAACATAAGAACAGAATGATGAGTTGAGGGACGAAGTTACATACAGCGCCAACACCAGCCACGATACCATCTGCCACTAGACTAACTGCCCATGGCGATGCCCCAATACTTTCTAACCATCCACCTAATCCTGGTCCAATACCTGCTATTTCAAACGGTACTTCCCAAACTACACCGAAGAAATTTAATTCTATCGTCTCAGAACCATTGAATAAGGCGTCGACGAAACTAACTGTCAATCCACCGACTAAGCCGACGGATAAAATATAAACTAACGCCATGATGACGATGAAGATCGGAATGGCAGCCCATTTATTTAAGAAAATCTTATCTAATTTATCAGTCCAACTAGTGGCTTTTTTATTAGCTTGACTTTCTCTAATCTTCACTTCTTCATCAGTGAAGCATTCTTTTTTCACTTCGTCGATAAAATCATAACGCAAGGAAGCGATTAATTCTTCGCCGTCCATATCATATTTTTTAACTACTTCTTCGATTTTCTTTTCGCTTTCGGGTTTGATATGCTTACGATAATCATTTTCCCCTTCGAACGTCTTCACTGCGTAGAAGTAAGTATTATCGACATCTGCTAACTTAAGATCATTTTCCACACTCTTAAGTGCTTCGCTCACATCTTTTGGATAAATATTAAGATGCTTGTTAGGTTTGATGTCATGAGTCTTAATATGTTCTAAAAGATGATCTACACCTTCACCAGTCTTTGCAGATATGTCCACGACTGTGGTATTTAACATCTTCTCTAACTTATCTTTATCGATATGAATATTTCTTTTCTTCACCAAATCGTACATGTTTAGAGCGATGATGACATCTCTTCCTGTTTCTAATAACTGCGTCGTCAAATATAAACTTCGTTCTAGAGACGTCGCATCGACGATATTGATGATTAGGTCAGGATTAGCGTCTAAAGCGAAATTTCGCGATATTTTTTCTTCTGAACTATAAGGTGATAAAGAATAGATACCTGGTAAATCGACAATTGTGATGTCAGTTCCTTTGACGTGACCTTCTTTACGTTCAATGGTGACCCCAGGCCAGTTACCAACTTTTTGATTTGCCCCAGTAAGAGTGTTAAATAAGGTCGTCTTACCAGAGTTTTGATTACCTACTAACGCTACTATCATAATTTTTCCACCATAATTTCTGCCATATCGGCCTTCCTAAGACATAATTCATAACCACGCAAGGCGACATCGATTGGATCACCTAAAGGGGCAACTTTCTTAATATAAATTTCCACTCCTTTAGTAATACCCATATCTAGCAATCTTCTCCTCAAAGCGTGATTATCGTTATGAAGTGAAACCACTTTCGCTCTTTCACCCCGATGAAGGTAAGAAAGAGGAACGATTTCACCAACTGCGATGTGATGATGTTTACTACTCATATTTTGTTAACCTCCGTTAACTTCGTTTACTATTCTATGCTCAAATGTTTACCAATGTCAACATTAGATTTGAACTTTTTTTAATTTTTATTTAAAATGGAGTCATGGAAAACTTAACAAAAGCTAAAGAAGATTACCTAGAAGCTATACTCGTCTTAGAAGACGAACATAAAAAAGTTCATGCGATTAAGATCGCTAACTTTTTAAAAGTTTCGCGTGCTGCGGTAACGCGTGCTATGCAAAACTTAATAAAAGATAAGCTCATCGTCATGCAACCATATGGCGACATATCTTTAACTGATGAAGGAAGAAAAGTCGCTAAAAAAGTGTATCATCGCCACGAAACTATAAAAAAATTCCTCTTAAGCATCGGAGTCAATGAACAAATAGCAGAAAAAGATTGTTGTTTAATTGAACACGTCATAAGCGATGAAACGATGCAAGCTATTGAAAACGCTATTAAATAACTTTAGCTTGTTCGTAATCATTTTTTAAATGGGTATGTCTATCGACCCATTTTTTAAATTCTAAATTGAGAAAGAAATTATACATGCCTAAAGTGATGATAGTGAGAAACCACCACAAGATGAACTTAACACCTATGTTTAATGTTTTGCCATTAAAAGATAATCTACGACCATCGATCATCGTATGCACTACTTCATAATTTGCTAGTCTAGCGACAGTGTAAGGCTTTGCGAGCCCTAAACTTATGACTAATAATGCTTTTAAACCTAATTTTAAAAAGAAATGAACCCATGCGTTCGTATACACTCCACCACCTAAGATAGTAAGTTCACCTTCTATATGAATATGATTATATTTCCAAATCTTTAATCTTTTGGAAATGAAGAATGAGTACACCCCTAAAGTCAATAAAGTTAAACCAATCCATTTTAACCAAATTAACATCAAATCTTTGAAAGTTCCATCAAAACTTAAAGGTCTTCTATCGATATAAGTATGTTCTGCTTCCCACTTCGTCACATAATAAAAGGTAATAGGATAACCAATACCTAAAGTGATGATAGTTAGAAGATATAAAGATAATTTAAACAATATATATTGAAAAAAGTTCACATCTAATTCAGATTTACGAGATAATCTTTTGTTATCTTTATTCTTTTTAATAAAACTATTTTTATCTTTTTCCACTAAACGATAATATTTGTCCGCTAGTGCGATAATATTAGTTTTATCCTTATTTTTTCTATATTCATAGAACTTTGAATATATTAATTTACCATCTTCACCATAATAAGAAGCTATATGTTCACTACGCCTCGCTACTGCTTTAAAATCACGATTTTGATACACTCTTAAAACGATGAAGACAATCATCGGTGTTAAAGCACTAATGAAAAACACTAACAAAATGACAAATGGTTTCCATTGAGATAAACCAACATTCACTAACGCGATAATAGATAAAATAAGGAACACTAATGGAATTAAGGAAATAAGACCAAAGACAATGCTTAAAACGATGTATCTGATATCAAATATCTTATCTAATAAACGATCAAACTTCTTACCATATAGATGAGCAGAATACATGAGTATAGTTTAGCATTTAAATAACAATATTAGAAATCATCAATACGGCCTACACTTATCGATGTTGTAACTAGCATTATATTAAATTATTTATCTTCTTCTATAAATTGTTCTAAATTAGGGTATAAATAACTTAATGTTTTGATTATGTTTCCTGCATTTCTTTTATTTATGTGTAAGTATAATCCTATGAATGATTTTAAGTATTCTATTTCTTCTTTATATTCTGTATTTTTTGTTATCTTTCATTTTTTTAGTTCCTTCCGTCTCGACTTGTCTAGTTCGAGTTTGAGATGACTTGAGGATAACACTACTCCCAAACTAAGTGTTCAATGCGTCAGCTATATTGAATGTTTGAGATGACTTGAGGATAACACTACTCCCAAACTAAATAGCGAAGAAATAGTCATCTTGTTTGGTTTGAGATGACTTGAGGATAACACTACTCCCAAACTTTTTAATGCGTTAAAAAGCGATAAATAAAGTTTGAGATGACTTGAGGATAACACTACTCCCAAACGTAATCAACATATAGTGCAGGTCTATTCATGTTTGAGATGACTTGAGGATAACACTACTCCCAAACTGGTCGGTGAGTTCGCAACTCAATTAATCTGTTTGAGATGACTTGAGGATAACACTACTCCCAAACTTAATCAACTTTAGATGCATTGTATAATTTGTTTGAGATGACTTGAGGATAACACTACTCCCAAACTAAATAGCGAAGAAATAGTCATCTTGTTTGGTTTGAGATGACTTGAGGATAACACTACTCCCAAACTGTGCTTAAACCTAGATATTTTTCATTTGTGTTTGAGATGACTTGAGGATAACACTACTCCCAAACTACTAGGTGTAACAATCCCACAATAAATGCGTTTGAGATGACTTGAGGATAACACTACTCCCAAACTGGAACGAACGATTTTATTGAATCTTTAATGTTTGAGATGACTTGAGGATAACACTACTCCCAAACTTGATGTCGTCTAGTTCATCGCTAGTATCAGTTTGAGATGACTTGAGGATAACACTACTCCCAAACAGTCGTTCTCTTCGTCTTCATCTTCTGGGTGTTTGAGATGACTTGAGGATAACACTACTCCCAAACAACCTGATGAAATTCAAGCATACTGCGACGGTTTGAGATGACTTGAGGATAACACTACTCCCAAACATAATCCACCGAAAGAAAAAGAAACAAATTGTTTGAGATGACTTGAGGATAACACTACTCCCAAACGCCAACCGCAAGCGTCTAATGTTCCACGTGGTTTGAGATGACTTGAGGATAACACTACTCCCAAACCCATACCAACTCTTAAAGTAGCGGACGCACGTTTGAGATGACTTGAGGATAACACTACTCCCAAACTTTTTAGCGTGTTTAAGCGACTTTTTGTATGTTTGAGATGACTTGAGGATAACACTACTCCCAAACCGTTTGCATGGCTTTTAAATAATCTTCTATGTTTGAGATGACTTGAGGATAACACTACTCCCAAACCCCACCCTGCATCGATCGGAGTCGAAAAACGGTTTGAGATGACTTGAGGATAACACTACTCCCAAACCTAAAGTATATACTTACGTATATCAAATGCGTTTGAGATGACTTGAGGATAACACTACTCCCAAACGCAGACTTTAACATTTTGAGTAGCGATGATGTTTGAGATGACTTGAGGATAACACTACTCCCAAACGCAAGTGCTTTTGTTAAGCAACGTTGAATAGTTTGAGATGACTTGAGGATAACACTACTCCCAAACGATTACATTTCGTACACTCTTCTCTCTATCGTTTGAGATGACTTGAGGATAACACTACTCCCAAACCTAATTCTGACTCTTCTTCTCTTTCATCTAGTTTGAGATGACTTGAGGATAACACTACTCCCAAACTTGTTTTGTGAACTTTAATTACTGCCACCATGTTTGAGATGACTTGAGGATAACACTACTCCCAAACTACATTTTTAAAAAGAAGGTAAGCGAAGAAGTTTGAGATGACTTGAGGATAACACTACTCCCAAACTTTGTCATGCATCTCAAGATAATCTTAATAGTTTGAGATGACTTGAGGATAACACTACTCCCAAACACGAGAAGCAAATCATGGTTGATGACCTTCGTTTGAGATGACTTGAGGATAACACTACTCCCAAACAACCTGTGGTTATCGACGTTGCTAAATGAAGTTTGA
>CALVPP010000019.1 GCA_944351395.1 uncultured Bacilli bacterium | reverse complement strand
ATAGTGGCATATTTAAGTTGAAAAGGCAAAAGCAACAAAGAGAAATGATTTGTTGCATTTTGTTTTTCAATTAACCTCAACAATTCTTTGTTGTGAGAAAAATAGCGTAGTGCTATAATATACCCCGCATTGGTGGTTCCTTAGCCAAGTTGGTAAGGCAATTGACTGCAACTCAATGACCATCGGTTCAAATCCGGTAGGAACCTCCAATTCATGCTTGATTATTTGTTCAATAATTATATAATAATTAAGCGCAGTGCGCCTGTAGCTCAACTGGATAGAGTGTCAGACTACGAATCTGGAGGTTGCGAGTTCGATTCTTGCCAGGCGCGCCAAAAGTCGGGATGTAGCGTAGCTTGGTTATCGCGTCTGCTTTGGGAGCAGAAGGCCGCTGGTTCGAATCCAGTCATCCCGACCATTATTTAAAAAATGTGCATATGGGGCTGTAGCTCATTTGGGAGAGCGCCTGATTTGCATTCAGGAGGTAGAGGGTTCGATCCCCTTCAGCTCCACCATGAGAAATGGCTGCGTAGCTCAGCTGGCTAGAGCAATCGGTTCATACCCGGTCGGTCGAGGGTTCGAATCCCCCCGCAGCTACCATTTTTTAAATAGAAGGACCGTTAGCTCAACGGTTAGAGCTACCCGCTCATAACGGGTTGGTTCTGGGTTCAAATCCTAGACGGTCCACCAATTGTATAATATATAGCGATTTATAAATACTAATTCATGATTTTGATGGAAGGCTGGCCGAGTGGTCGATGGCACCTGTCTTGAAAACAGGAGATGTGCAAGCATCCGTGGGTTCGAATCCCTCGCCTTCCGCCATTTTTTTATCTTAGTAATTTAAAAAGTGATAATATAAAGAGTGCAGAGGATTAATCTTATGAACAAATATATGCGTATGGCAATCAATGAAGCTAGAAAGGGTATTAGAAATGGTGACGGTGGACCTTTTGGCGCTGTCATCGTCAAGGATGGTAAAGTGATTGCTAAAGCACATAATCAAGTTATAAAAAATAGTGATGCCACTTGTCATGGTGAGATGATGGCTATTCATAAAGCCTCCAAGAAACTTCATTCTTTTGATTTATCGGGATGTGAAATATATACGACTGGTGAACCTTGCCCTATGTGTTTAAGTGCTTTGCTGTGGGCGAATATCAGTAAGATTTATTACGGATGTAATGTGTTAGATACAGAGAATATCGGATTTAGAGATGCAAAGTTTTATGAACTGTCTAAAGCGGAACATAGGAACGAATTGGTTGTTGAATTAGACCGAAAAGCATGTCTAAAACTATATGAAGAATATCGCAAGATAAAGGATAAAACGCCTTATTAATTATGGTTAAATTACTAAGAAAACTATTCATCAAAAATTATCAAGATGTCAATGATACAAAAGTGAGAACGAAACATGGACTTCTCGCTGCTACATTTGGCATAGTGACGAACGCTATTTTGTTTTTCGCAAAATTTATAACAGGTTTATTTTCTTCTAGTGTTTCAGTTGTGACCGATTCGATAAATAATTTATCTGACTTAGCTAATTCGACTATCACATTAGTAGGTTTTAAGATTTCTTCTAAGCCGGCTGATAAAGAACATCCGTTCGGACATCAAAGGATGGAATATATCACCGGTTTAATCGTCAGTATCGTCATTATCGCTCTTTCGTTCCTTATGGCTTATCAATCGATTGATAAAATTATTGCTTACCACTCTAATCCAAGTGCAGTGGAAGGAATGAGTGAATTATTTGCGATATTAACTTTTTGTGTTCTTGGCTTTGCTATATTTTTTAAGATCTTACAAGCTTATGTCAATTTCTCTTTATCCAAAATAATTCAAAGTGTAGCCTTAAAAGCTACTGCAATTGATTCCTTAACTGATAGTATTGCAACTACATTGCTTCTTGTGTCATCTTTACTTTCTTATTATTGTGGTTACACTTTTTTAGATGGATATATGGGCGTTATCATTTCTCTATTCATCGCTTATTCAGGAATAAAAATGGTCATCGAAACTGTTTCCCCACTTTTAGGTGAAAGCGAAAATAAAGAAGAAGCAAAAAAGATCATTGATGAAATATTATCCTATGATGGTGTTTTAGGTGTGCACGATTTATTAGTGCATAACTATGGACCTACAAGGCTTTTTATGACAGTGCACGTCGAAGTTGATGCTAGATCTAATTTATTAGAGGCACACGAATTAATTGATAATATCGAAATGGATATTAAGAACAAGTATGACGTTGAACTAACTATTCATATGGATCCGATTGATGTATCTAACGAAGAGACGATAAAATTAAAACAAACTGTCATAAAAATTATGAATGAGTATGACAAAAATTTAAGTATACATGATTTTCGTGTAGTTCATGGAAAGTCACATACGAATATCATCTTCGATATCCTCGTTCCCTTCAAATCCAATTTTGATAAGTCTAAATTTTTGAATTTACTAGATGAAAAGATGAATATTAATGATGACAATGAATTGCATTTTATCGTTCATGTCGATCATCCATTTGTGTCCTAAGTCATATGAAAAAAGCCATTTACGTATATAACACATTGTCGGGTAGAGGAATCGATGATAGACGATTACAACTCATTGAAAAAAATTTAAATAAAACTTATGACGATGTTTTGATATTAAAGACTAACACTATTGAAGAATTAGAAAACGCTTCAATTAAAGCTAGTGAAGAAAAAAGAGATTTTATATTCAGTGGTGGTGATGGTACTTTTAATCAAGTGGTAAATGTCATCATGAAACTTAATGAAAAACCAACATTAGGATATTTACCAACTGGGACGACGAATGACACTGCTAAAAATTTTTTAATTTCGAGGAACATAAGAAAAGCTTTAAAAGTTATCGCACATCAGCAAAGTGTTAAATTTGATTTATGTTTAGCGAACGATGAAAAATATTTCACTTATGTCGCAGCATTAGGCGCTTTTGCTGATATCGCTTATGTGACAAAAAGAAAAGCCAAGAAAAAAATAGGTAATTTAGCATATTATCGAAAAGCGTTTTTAGAGGCTTTCAAGCCAAGACGAATTCACGTATTAGTAAAAACAAAAGATGAAACATTTGCATGTGATGTCCCTTTTATTCTCGTCCTCAATGGACGCAGTGTCGCTTCATTTAAAATTGGCAAAAGAGATGAATTATTCGATCACAAATTTCACGTCTACCTTACTAGACCAGGACCTTTTAATGGTTTGCTTCACTATCTATTTTTCAAAATCAAAACTTATAAAATAGTAACTGATGAAATATTTTTAGAAGCGAAGAATACAGAGGATAATTGGTGCTTAGATGGTGAAAGAGGTAATAAAGGTAAATTACATGTTAAAGCTATTCCTAAAGCCCTATCCATATATGTTAATCCTCGACTTATTAAGAGAATGAATAAACGACCAAAATAATCAACTTTTGCAAAGATTTTTAAGATGAAAAAAAATTAAAAAGTATGCAAATCCAAAATATTTTATGCAAATCCTCAATATTTTATTGTTATAAGTCGTGCGTATATTTATAATTAAAACATAAGTGAGGTAAAAAATATGCGTAAAGTAACAATTTTGCTTGCTATTTCAGCACTTATTGCTGCTATTGGCTGCGCCCTTTTGGGATTTTTTCAAATTGGCTCAGGCAATTTAATGACTGGCATCAATACTGTTTTCTTTTCTTTTGAACAAGGATATTTGATGTCAGTATGGTCCAATATTAGGTATATTGGGTTAATTGTTTTAACTGCAGTGCTTGGAATAGTATTTATCCTATGGCTATGTTTTATTATCGCGAAGAAAAAGCCAGCTCAGTTATTGAGTTTATTAGTCTCCATCGTTTCAAGTTTAGTTGCGATTGGATTCTATATCGTCCCTGGACAAGTTGGTCTAAATCAAAGTGCATATTACATGGGTGAAGTATTATTACTAGGTATAATGGCTTTTAGCGCTCTATTATTAATTATCTTCTCTTGGATTAATTGTTTTAGAATGCCATTTGCTGAAAACATTTCCTATCTTGAAGGCTTAGTACCAGATGATAAGAAAGTAAATGAAGTCAACACAAATGGTTCGTTAAGAGATGAAATTCGCGATATCATCGCTAGCGAACTTCGTGATTATCGTCTTGATCGTGATTTAAGACAAGCTCCACAACCTGCCCCTTATGGTGGTGCAGCTATTAATGGTCCCTTACTCGTTCAATACATCAACACGACTCAACCAAATCCTATTAGCGAAAATCCTGCTCCAACAGTTGTCGTCAATAATCCACAACCGACCCCACAACCTGTCGTTGAGCCAGCGCCTGTTAAAGAGGAACCGAAATGTGAATGTAAGTGTGAAGAAAAACCAGCTTCTATACAACAACCTATCATCATTCCTGTCGTGATGCCACCTGAGAAAAATTATGTTCCGCCAAAAGAACAAATCGTCGTGCCTATCATTCTTGAAGAAAGATATTTAGACGAAGAAGAAACTGTTCCTTCAGAGCCTCAAAAAGAAGAACCAAAAGTTGAAGAGGTTCCTCTCGTCGAAGACGAAGTTAAAGAGGTGGAAGCTCCTCTAGAAGAAGTTTCAGACGAACCAGTCGTAGTGGAAGAAACTACATCAGTTCAAGAAGAACCGGCACCTGTAGAAGAAGTTGTCGAAGAGCAAAATGTAGAAGAAACTGATTCGCCCAAAAATCCTATAATCCGTATTCCTTTCCAAGAAAGAATGAAGACTGCTGATAAGTCTATTAGAGATAATTATAACGATCTTAAGAATTATATTCTTAGTTATGGTGTTAAATCACGTATCTCTAATTCTGGCGACACATTTAGACTTCATACGAAAACTTATGTTAAGATGACAATCGCGGGTAAAGGACTTAAATTATATCTTGCCCTAGATCCTAAAGATTACGAAAATACGACCATTCCTGTTTTAGATGCAGGCCATAAAGGAATTTATGAAGAAATTCCGTTAGTGTTCAAAGTTAAATCTGATCTTAGCGTCAAACGCGCAAAACAATTGATCGATGATGCGATGGCAAAAGATAATTTTGTCCAAGGTGAAATCGGTGACACCGATTGGGCAAAAGAGTTCGATAACTAATATTGCTCTCTTTATTTAATTTGTTAAAGGTGGCTCGACCACCTTTTTTCATGGTAATGACAGAAAAGTTATAATAAAATGTAGTCATGTCTCTTATTAATAAAAATCAAAAATTAGTAGAAAGAAAAGAAGGAGTGCCTAAATTTGATAAACGTAATGCAACTGATAGAAAAATTGCGTTTTGGATTATATTATCTCTTTTTATTCTTGCTATTTTAATTACAGTTGCACTTTTAGCTTATTTTTTACCAAGATTACTTTAGAACATGAAAATTGATAAATACATTGAAGATAATTTCCCATCTTTAAAAGGCAAAACTTATATAGTGACTGGAGCGAATTCTGGAATTGGATATTACGCTAGTTTCCATTTGGCCAAACTAGGAGCAAAAGTCTATCTTGCTTGTCGAAATGAAGGAAGAGCAAACAATGCGATTAAAAAAATGCATGAAGATGGTGCTAGTCTCGATTTACATTTTTTGCCTTATGATCAAAGCGATTTAAAAAGCATCGAAACTTTTGCTAGATGTTTAAAAGACATTGATTTTGATGGTTTAGTTTTAAATGCCGCTATATATCACCCAAAAGAGAAGAAAATGATGAGCGTTGACGGATATCCACTTATCATGATGACTAATTATTTAGGTGCTTTTCATCTTCTAGAAAATCTTGAAGTTTATTTAGCGAATAAAAAACAATATAAGATTGTTGCAGTGGGTTCCTTAGAAGCTAGTAATTGGAAAGAAGGGCGTCTATATAGAACTTTAAAAGAAGAATATAAAAGTAGAACGTACCGATATAACGTTTCTAAAATGTTACTTACAAAACTTATGATTTATTTTGGTAAGCGATCTCTAGTAAACCATCGTTATATGGTCGCTGAACCTGGTATTTCTTCGACCGATATAACTAAAAATATGCCTCGATTTATTTCTTTTTTAGGTAAATATTTTCTAAGACTATTTTTTCACTCACCAGAAAAAGCTTCCTTGACGATTTTAAAAGCATTGTGTGATGATACGAATGATAATCCAGCTTACTTTGTTCCACGTGGTTTATTTACATTCTCTGGCTTTCCTAAAAAGAAAAAGTTCAAAAAGAAACATACTACTAATGTAGAATACGCTTACATCATGACTAGAAAGGTCTTGTATGACGAAGAAGGTTAAAATTTATCTCATTGATGCCTATCTATCTTACGATTTAGAAGGTAGTGATAGAGAAAGAAGGCTAAATGAGTCTATGTCTTTACTAAGAACGTTAAATTACGAACTTTTAGAATATCACACCTTTCGATTAACAAAGATTGAAAATAGAACCTACCTTACCAAAGGAGCGTTAGATATTGCTTTAGAAGAATTATCATTTCTTGGTGATGAGGTAAAAGTAGTGCTAACATTTGATGCTTCGCCTAGCCAAATACAAAACTTAAAAAACATTTTAGGCCGAGAAGTTATCGATAGAACTCAGCTCATTGTAGCAATTTTTTCTATGCACGCAAAATCAAAAGAAGCACGTATTCAAGTGGATTTAGCGGAAATATCATATCGTTTAAGCGCATTAACACAATCTGATTTAAATTATGATCAGGATACTTCAAGTGGTCGAGGTTATACCGCGACTAGAGGTGTAGGTGAAAAACAAATCGCACTTGATAGAAGATTATTATCTAAAAGACGCGACCACTTACAAAAGGAACTCAACAAAATAAAATCTAATCGAGATGTAAGAAGAAGAAAAAGAATAGATTCAGCTTATCCTATTGTCTCTTTAGTGGGATACACTAATGCGGGAAAATCATCCTTGATGAATGCTTTTTTAAAATTAGCTAAGAAAGATAATAAACAGGTTGTCGTAGAAGATAAATTATTTACGACACTTGACACATCAACTAGACTTATAGAAATTAAAAATTACCCATCATTCATTTTAATTGATACAGTCGGAATTATTGAAAATTTACCTATTGAATTAGTAAAAGCATTTAGATCTACCTATGAAGAAGCCTGCAGTTCCACACTTATAATAGACGTGATTGATATTTCTTCTTCACATTATGAAAATGATAAGATAAGTGCTCAAAAAATGTTAGAAGAATTAGGCATTGAAGAAATTGATAGAATGAATGTCTATAATAAAATTGATCAATATTATGGTACCGTTATTAAAAAAGAAGAAAATGCATTATATATCTCGACCTACATCGAAGAAGATATTTATTATTTATTAGATGAAATTTCAAAAAGAATTAGCAAAGACTGGATTTCTTTTAAAATGAATTTACCTTTTGAAGAATCATTTTATCGGCTTTCTAAATTTGCATATATTAGTAAAAAAATTGAGACTAATGAAGGATTGTTATTAGAAGGAAAAATAAATCCTAGTGTTAGGAAATATTATCAAAAATATTTTACGAATTTAGATGGTTTCGATATAAATTGATTATTTCTTCAGCCATCTCACTTATGTTTAGTTTATTTGAGTCGATGAAATAGTGACACATTTTTACCTTGTCGAATGCAAAATCATCTTTATCGCAAGCGATTCTTTCTAAAGCATCGCCTCTATCATCCCCTCTAGATAACATTCTTTCTAGACGAATATCGTCATCTGCTTTCAAATAAAAAGTGACAATTTTAGGATCTTTTAAAGCGAGAAATGAGGCTAAACCATTTGGATCTACGATGAGAACTTTATCATCTGCTACCTCATTTTTACTCGTACCATAGTAATTATGATTATATTCTGTTACTTCGACAAAAAAATTGTCTTTTTTAAGTTTAAGAAAAGTTGTTTTTGTCACGAAATGATAATCGATACCATCAACTTCATTCGTGCGAGGAGTTCTAGTCGTGTGAGTGACAACTTTTTTAATATCGTAATGTTTTTTTAAATATTTTGCTACCTCTGTCTTACCGCTTGCCGAGGCACCAACTAAAACTATCATATTAAATATAATATCATATTAGGACTAAGAATTTGATGAATAATTTAAGCTATGCTTAATTTTATCGAGTAAATTTTTGAAGGTAATTTTTAATCCTTTTATGTGTATTGAACACGTAGGAGGGCAAAGAAAATGACGAGCTTACATATTAAAAGTCGTGATGCGATGAAACTTATAAAAAAATGGGCTATTGAATACCAGATAGAAAAGAAAAGACTCAATTATTATCGATATAGAGTGTCAGAGGAAGAATATCTATTAAGATATAAAAATTCTTCTGTTGAAATTTTTGATAGGGCGTTTGCTAGGCTTAGCGAACATGAAAAAATGCTATTAGATCATGAATTATTTATCGATGCATTTCCTTTTTGGTGGGAATCATTATATTCGCGTTCAACATACTTTCGATTGAAAAAGCAGACGTGTATAAAATTTTTCATATCTTTATTCGTAAGCTAATAAATAAATAGTTGGAGGAATGGTTCAGATGAGTCTTAAAACATTATCCACTCTTTTGATTTCATCTTTAACGATGACTTTATCTTCCTATACGACCCCTCTTATAGTCGTTAAGGATTTTTCTCTTGTTCCTGTAAGCAAAAATGATGTTAGTCATATTCATATAGAATTAGAAGTTAAAAAAAGCGATAAATATAGCGTGTATGCAACCTTTTTTAGTGATACATATAAAAATTTTAATATATTGAGTGATAAAGATTACAAGTTTACACAATTCAATAGTGAAGTAATTGCCAAAGAACCATTGGTCGGAAATTATTATCAAATTGAATTAGATATTGAATTCATATATGCCAAGATAAATTCTGTTGTAGCAAATCCTATTTTTCATTTTCAACTTATGCAAGCTGGTATACCTTATACCTCTTTGACGACAATGATTTATCCGATGGAAAGTAAGACTATTAAGATTAGTAATAATCAAACATATGAAACGAGAAAAAATTATTATTATCAACAAAATGGAGCGATTATGCGAGGCGGTGATGAATTTACTTTTACTGGTATAAAAAATACCTATTATGCGCTAGAAGGAATCTTTATAGATCTTTCTAACATTATCCTAAAACATGAATATGATTATCCAAAAACTACAAATCCATTATTGCCGTTAGCCAGAGGTGTTTTATATTTTAATGATTTTTACAACATGTTTCCTAACCTAAAAAACTTTTATAAATATCCTCTTATGAAATATGTAGAGGTGGAGTTATCTTATCGGAATCGTCAAAACACGATAGATTTATATTATTTGAGTTTAGTAAACACATATTATCACCCAGTGACGCATAATCTTTCAGCGAAAAAATTATCCGGATATGAAAGAACAGATAAATTGTTTTATTTTCCCATTAATAATAATGATAATCTAGCAACCTTATCGTTTACCTTAGAACTTTATGACGTCGGCGTTAATCGTTACACTTTTACACATAAATTTAACGTAATAAGTGACTATCAAACGTTTGGTGATTGTTCTAATTCTAATTTCTGTCAAGTTGTGGAACAAAGTACAAATAGTGAAGATGTAGAAGATGTAATTGAGGTGGTATACACATGATAAATATATTGATGTATATCTTTTTAACTATTTCTTCATTTGAATTGTTCGTTGGTACCTTTCAGATGAATGGGATTCAAAGGAATTTCTTTTCGTTAAATAGGGGAGTATTAGAAAACGCGATAACGTTTTCATACGATGAACAAGATGGGAGAGTATACGCTAATTATGATGTAGAAACAGTAAAGAAAAACGTCAAGGAATATTTAACATATACTTTAAAAAATTATTGCCAAAAATTTGAAGTTGGATTTTATTTTTATTTTGAATTTTCTAAAGCACAGTGTCGATTAGATGAATGTAGTGCAGTGCGTATTTCTTTAAAAGCACCAGTTACATTATTTCAGACTTATGAAAATGCATTAAGTTTTGAATTAAAGGAAGGACGTTAAAAATGTTTGATCGAGCAAAAGAATTTTTATTATCATCTTTTTTAAACCCATATCTTAATAGTAATGATATTACTGATATAACGTATAATGGTGAATCTTTCTACGTTCAGTTACGAGAAAAAGGATGGAAGAAGATTGATTTAAATGTCGAAGAAAAAGAAATTTATGATTTTCTAAGACAAATAGCTAACTATACCGAAAAACTATTTTCTTACACACATCCAATTCTCGATGTTAGTGTCGATAAATATCGTATTAACGCTATTCATCAAGCGATTGCAAGGAAAGGTAGAAATAGAGTTTATAATTTTTCAATTCGCATTAGCAGTGATGAACTTTTAATTAAAAATGATGGACGTTTTCTACCGCAAAACATCAATAATTTGATTAAATGTCTATTAAAATCTCATCTTTCGATAATCATTTCTGGAAGATCTGGTTCAGGAAAAACAGAATTCCAAAAATACATATTATCTTTAATCGATGAAAACGAAAGAGTAATTTTAATAGATAATATTTTAGAACTTGATGATAATTCATTTAAAACTTATAAGGCTGATTTTTCTTTATGGCAAGTAAATGAAAATAATGAGGAAAGTTCTTTTGATAATCTTATAAAAAACGCTTTAAGATCATCGCCTACTTTTATCGTCATCGCGGAAAGTAGAGGGGGCGAAATGTCTGCAATTTTGAATAGTGCAATGAGCGGTCATCCTCTCATTACAACCGTTCATAGTCTTGATGCTAAATTTACACCTTCTCGCATCATGCATTTATTAAATTTAGATTTAAAAAACATTTCTAATAGCGATATGAAAGCCGATATAAATAATCATTTTAGATTTTATTTTCATGTCGAACAGATAAAAGAAAAAGATAAATTTGTTAGAAGGTTAAAAGAGATTATTGAAATTGATGATAAAGGAAAAAGTCACGTGGTCTATCAACATAAAAAATATATGAATCCTTTGTCTAAGTGCAACGTTTCATTAATAGAAAGAGATAAAGAAGCAAAACAACTTTATGATGAATATTTAAAGGGGATTAGCAATGATTAAGAGAAATTATTTTTGGTATATAACTTTTCTTCTTTTATTAATACTTTTTATTTTATGTTCATATCTAGTAACGAATAATTATTTTATACCTATTATTCTATTTTTGCTTATTGTTACATATTACTTGGTTTACGGGAGAAAGAAATATGTGAAACATATAAATAGAATGATGCGTATCGAAGAATGTTATCATTTTTCTTATAACCTTAGCGTCGCTATTAACGTTAAGAATAGTATTCAAACTTCCTTAGAATCTATTGTAGATACGTTATCACCTAATATTAAAGAGTATTTGTCTTCCACTAGTCATCTCGACTCACTATCACAAATAGGAGAATTGAGGAAATACTTTAAAATCCATATATTTGACGTTTACTTTCGTATGCTTGAACTATACGTTCAACAAGGAGGAAATATCATTACCATGAGTTCATTAATTCTCGATGAAATGGAAACACTTAATGCTAGATGCTTATCTATAAGACTGAAATCAAAGAAATCTCTAATTAATTTCATTACACTTTGGTCTCTTGCAATTTTGATACTCGTCTTTACACGTTTTACCATCCCATCATTTTATTTAAAAATGCTAGACAACAATATCTTTCCTTATTTGATTATGTTTTTCTTCATTTTTGTTCTTATATCTATTCACATGTTTCTTTGTAGATTAACAAGAGATGATCAATTTGGAGATAGTTATGCATAAATTAAGAGGGCGTATTGAATCATTAGGGCTCTCGTTTAAGCGTGAGATGATCTTTTTATCAATCTTTAATTTTGTATTATCGTCAATTTTAACTATTTTGAATGTATTATTTTTTGAAGTATATATTTTAATCATCAGTATTGCTTGTTTAATCATTTTTAACTATCTCTATTTATCCCGTTATCGTACGATTGAGAAAAATAGATATCAAAGCAAAAAGTTAGAGTTCGTATCAATGTTATCGTATTTTAGAATATTTCTTTTAAATGGTTACAACATCTATCACGCATTTGAACAATGTCGCAACTACGTTAGCGAACAATTTAAAGAAGATTTAGATAAGTTTATAAACGCTATTGACGCTGATAAATCTATCAAACCATATATTGATTTCGTCAAACCGTTTAACTCGTCATTGTATGAACAAGTGATGATGAGCATATATCAAATGGATGATATGGGTGTCGATAACAATTATTTATTTCAATTTAATTCTTTACTTTCACGCATGAAAAAAGAAATTTTGGAGGATAAGATGCATAGTAATTTGAATAAGTTAGATGGTACCTCAGTATTTCCTCTTATAGGTGCTGGCATTATCACGATGATATTGGCATTTGGTGTCATCTTAATTGTGGGGGATTTAATAAGTGGGTTCTAGTGTTAGTTTTATTCTAAGTCTCGTCTTCGTCATCGAACTTTTTATCTTCGGTGTCGATTTAATCAATGTTCAAGCTATTTACACTGAATTGGACACTATTGCGTTTAATGTTGGATATTTAGTGTCTAAAGAAGGAGGGGTAAATCAAAGTACCTTAGAGTATGTTTCGTCTTTTGAAGGGACGCGCATGGAATATGATACAGGTCCACTCGCATTTGGTGATTTATTTGAATTTGCAATAATGCGTGACGCTCATCCCTTTTTACTCGGAGGAGGGAATCTAACTATAAGAGTAAACGGTGCGACTCTCATCGGTTATTACAATTAAAGTTGAAAGGAGGTGACAAAAAGTATGTCTGAAGTAAAAGGACAATTACTGGGAATCGTCTTAGTTTTAAGTATTTTTGCTGGTCTTGTAGCGACTGTTACGACCATTACAAGTTCTTTAGAAACTGCAGCGAATCAAAAATTTAGCGAAATTGAAGACGATTTAACAGGTTCCGCAGCAGCAATGTCGTTGTTAAGTTATTGGGACGAATAATTATTGGATAAAGGGGTAGATAAAGGAATACATCTGCTTTTATTTAAAACGCATATATGATGCATTTACTTTATTACCCTTTTTTCTTTTGCATTAAATTTTAAAATTTGCTATATTCTTTAATCGAGGTGTAAGACTTATGGAAAAAGACGCTATTGCTCAAAAAGTTCGTGAAATATTCGTTAACAAATTTCAATTAGATCCGCGTAAGATTACTCTTGAAACTTCTTTAAATGATCTTGGTGTCGACTCCTTAGATTTATTAGAAGTAATCATGGATTTTGAAGATGAATTCCATGTGACTTTTGAAAATGAGGAATTACAATCTTTGAGCAAAGTTGATGACGTCATCAATATTCTTGTAAAAAAAGTAAATTAACTTCTTAACTTATCATTATTATTGTGCTAATATTTATTGCACGCTTACTTAGCTCAGTCGGTAGAGCAATCGGCTGTTAACCGATCGGTCGTGGGTTCAAGTCCCTCAGTAAGCGCCACAAAATGGCCCGTTGGAGAAGAGGCTTAACTCATATCCCTTTCAAGGATACATTCATGGGTTCGAATCCCGTACGGGTCACCACAGGCTAATTTATCCTAATACTTGTATTAGGATTTTTTTATTTTAGAGGTATTTTTTGCTTATTATGACTAATTATCATGATACATGGCAAACGTCGTTAATTAACACCCATTAAGAATCAGATTACACTTGATGATAAAAAAATATATTAAAAACGTTAATCTCATATCGTGGGATGAAATCTCTCATCACGGAAAATCACGTTCGATTATGAAAAAGAAAAAATAATAAAATTGAAAGATTTAATTCCATTATGGTAGGGAGAAGAGAGATACAAAAAATGAAATATCATCTCCTGAAGTAAGTAAGATATTTAAAGAATGAAAAACAATATTAACATTAAAACTAGACATTAAAATATATTGACGCTCTTTTAAAATAGATGAAAAAATTTTTTAAAATGTTTAAAAGCGTGATAAATGCCATCTTTATCAATAGATTTAGTGACATAATAGGCACGTTTTTTAACTTCTTCTTTGGCATTGCCCATAGCGATGCCGTATTTAACTTCTAAAAACATCGAGATGTCTTGAAGGTCATCGCCGAACGCCATTGCGTTTTCTTTATTTAATCCTAACTTGTCTAAAACTATTTTTATGCCTTTGCCTTTTTTTAAATCGTGTGGATAGATGTCTATTCCTTCCTTAGCGAAACGATGCCAATATATTGGTAAAGAATTTAAAAAATTTTCATTATCAACTGTAGAAAATAATAACATGGAAGTTACATTTTCATCATGATATGACTTTAATATAGGTTTAGTTTCTTTCCACGTCTTCATGAATTCAAGTGCAATATTTGTGGCTGGGGTAGCAAAATAGGCATCTTGGTCGGTCATTATTTCTAATGTCAATTTTTCTTTGTTAGCGAAATCAATCATCTTTCTAACAACGTCACGATTTATAAAATCTGCATATATCGTCTTTCCGTTCATGTTGATAAGACCGCCATTAACGCAGATGAAACCATCAAAATTGAATCTAGCAAAAGGTCCAAGCCACATCATAGAGCGATATGGTCTAGCGGTGCAAAGAAAAAATTTTATGCCTTTTTTGTGCAATTTTTCCATCGCCTTAAATGATGAAGAAGTAAAGTGCCCATTTTTATGATCGAATAGAGTGTGATCTATATCGAAGAAGACGATTTTTATCTGATCATTCAATTTTTCTTTCATAACTAGTTCAATTATAACAAATTAGGTTTTAAAAATTACTAAACTTTATATTCATATGCTTTATAATTAGTTTATGGAGGGAATTTATATGGAAAAATTACAAATTTGGCTTAAAAATAATTCTAAGCTTATGAGCATCATTTTCTTAGGATGCGTTGGTCTATTCTTCTTAATTTTTATCGCTGGTGGACTTGCTAATAGTGGAACATTTGATGCGACGTCAATTCTTACTATTCTCATCATCGTCGGTCTCATTATCGCTAGTTGTTTATTAATAGCCTTTGAAAAGAAATTAGCGACTAAGATAGTATCTTATGCACTTGCTGTCATCCTTCTTTTCAACTTTTTAACATCTAGTGTTTCTCTTTTTAACTTTGGGATGATGCCAGCTATATTATTTACAGGTATTTTAGGTTTCATACTAGTTTTATCTCTTGTTTGTCTATTAGTTTATGCAATTTTACTAACTGTTGGAAAAACGACTTTAACGGATAAGATGATATCAGTTCTTTTTCTCGTCGCAGTTATTGCCGGGGACGTTTATCTCCTCATCGGTTTTATTTGCATGATGGTATCTCTGGGTTCTGCTATTGGTCAAGCGTGGTTCTTACTTTTCTTCCCGCTCATGCTTGGCGTCGCTGCTCCAGCTTTGTATTTTGTCGTCGTCTTCTTGAATAGTTCCAAAGTGGTAGTTGAAGAAATTAAGGAAGATAAACAACTGGAAAAGGTCGTTGAAGAAGTAAAGGAAAAACCAGTTGAGGAAGCAAAAGAAGATGAGGCTTCTCATACTGAAGAAGATGATACACCCGTACAAGAATAATCAAGAATAATAAATTCTAGATAAATTAAAAAACACTCGTTATTATAATAAAAAAAGTACTTTCTTTTTTGGAGGCACAATTTATGAAAATTACAAAAAATGTTGAAAACGGTAAAGTTATTCTTTCAGTCGACGGAAGATTAGACACTGTCACTGCACCAGAGCTTGCTACGGCAATTGCAGAAATTGAAGATGGTGTGAAAGAATTAGTGTTCGATTTTAGTGAATTAGAATATGTTTCAAGTGCTGGCTTAAGAGTTATCCTTTCCACGCATAAGAAATTAGATGCTGAAGGCGGTAAACTCGTCGTAAGACATCCTAATGACATGATTCAATCCATTTTTGCTTTAACTGGTTTCATCGAAATTTTAAATATTGAGGATTAATAATCCTCTTTTGAAAGAAAAAAAGCATGCGTAGAACGTTCCAGAAGTGGTTACTCGTTTTTGTTAGCATCGCTTTTGTGGTAACTTTTGTCACCTTTTTTCTTATTTTCTGGTATTCGGCAATTAAGAATACTCGTTCTAGTTTTGATATCACTCTCGATGCGACGATGGCTAGTGTCGATACGAACTATCAAAATCAAATTGATACGCTCGAGGAGTCAAAAAAAGACACAGCGAACAGAGCGATAAGTGCTTCTTTAATTTTAGAAGCAGAAGCGACTAGTTTAGAAAATGGTACTGCCTCTTTTATGATGAATCGTTCAGACGCTTATCAATTTTATCGACTTTACAACGAAATTTTTGATAATCCAGAAATAGTGACATACGATGAATTAGGGAAAATTGCTAATCCGATTGATGTCGTCTATGGTGAAGTTAATCCTTTCGAAGATGATGGACAATATGGTAAAGAACAAAAACTAGTTATGTTCAATCATTACTTTACGGATTCGGTAAAACCCATCATGGAGTCTTTATATCATATTGCATTAGGGGTAAAAGCTGATGCTCTTCATCTCATCGACCCAGGCGGTGTCATCAATCCGAACACTGATTTAACTAATCCTCAGGCAGGAGGTTATATTTTAGGTTCGACTTCAATTGGTTATTTTGGCTACGATATGTACAATCGCACCATTTCTTCCTCAAGCCCCAATTATAACCAACAATCTGTCGATTTTATGAATTATATCTATTCGACAGGCGATGATACTTACGCTCAAGACATTTTAGAAGATTCTAGCGGGGTAAGCTGGCAATATGCCGGAGTGAAGATGAATGATCCAAATATCGGTATTTTACAAATCGGTACGATTCCGGAAGATATACTTACTAAGTTAGAGAGACTTAATACAGAAACCATTATGCGTCCAATTAGTTTGACGGCGAATGGTCACGTCATTCTCGCTGAATTTAGTGATTATATTGACGAAGAAACTGGTGAAATTTCTAAAAAACACATCATTAGAGGCATAACTTACGACGGCAAAGATTCATCTCCTTGGATTGGCAAAAAAATCGAAGATTTCGGCATTCCTGAAACTTATTTTAGCGAATCATGGAATATCGATCATTTCCGCATTTTCTCTTGCCCAAATGGTGATAGTTACGTCACATTTGTTAGAGGTGCGAATCCTTTGACTTCTGATCCAAGTGATGACTATGTCATCGTTGGTGTCATTCCGTTGATGGATGCTTTCTCAAACGAAATATTCTCTTTAATCGCTTTGACGATTGGAAGTTTATTTATCTTCATCGTCATTTTCATTCTCGTCTCTTTATTAGTCAAACGTGTCGTCATCGATGGTATTTATCGTGTGAATGCTGGTTTAAAACAAATTACAGCAGGTAATTTAGATGTGACGATAGACGTCAATCACAATAAAGAATTTAAAGATTTGAGCTATGGTATAAATACGACCGTCGACGCTTTAAAACATTTTATAGAAGAAGAAAAGAATCGCAACGCTCAAGATTTAGCCTTAGCAAAAACTATTCAAAGTTCTTCTTTGCCTAGTCTATTCCCACCTTATCCAGAACGTGACGAGTTCGATATTTTTGCGAAGATGGATACCGCTAAAGAAGTAGGTGGAGACTTTTATGATTTCTTCTTCATCGATGGTAATAGATTCGTCTTTCTCATCGCTGATGTGAGTGGCAAAGGCATACCGGCTGCTTTATTCATGATGCGAGCGAAGACACTCATCAAGTCGCTAGCGGAAACGCGACTTAAATCGCCTGCACAAATTTTTATCGAAACGAATAATTCATTATGTGAAAATAATGATTCAGAGATGTTCGTGACCGCTTTTATGTGCATGGTGGATGTGCGAGATGGTTCTTTAACATATGTTAATGCCGGTCACAATCCTCCTATTATCGTGAAAAATGGTAAGGCAGAATATTTACATGCAAAAGCCTCATTTGTTCTAGGTGGCATTAAGAACTTTAAATATAAAGAAGAACATTTAAAACTAGAACCAGGTGATACACTTTATCTTTACACTGATGGAGTGAGTGAGGCGACGAACGCTAAAGAAGAACTATATGGTGAAGATCGATTGATCAAGGTTTTTGAAAATATCCCTTACCCAATTCATGGTATAGATTTGATAAACGACATAAGTCGTAGCATCGATGAGTTCGTCGATGGATATGAGCAAAGTGATGATATCACACAAGTGTCTTTCACTTATTTAGCTAGTAAGAGCAAACTCACAGGTTTAAATAAGAAAATATTAACTGCTAGTGATGATAGTCTAGTGGTGATGAATGAAGCAGTGGAAGAACTTTTAACAAAACGTAGCGCGAGTGCGAAATGTATTTATGAAGTAAATCTTGTCATAGAGGAGATATTCGCTAATATCAAAAATTATGCCTACGGTGGTAAAATTGGTAACTTTATTTTCGCATATGGTATGAATGAAAATGGTGAATTACATATGGAATTTATCAACTATGGTGATCCATTCAATCCATTAGAAAAAGAAGATCCGGATGTCACATTAAAGGCAAAAGATAGAAATGTTGGAGGATTAGGTATCTTCTTAGTAAAACGTCTCGTGGATAAACTATCTTATAAGTACGAAGATAATTCTAATAGATTATCTTTATTGAAAAAAATAGAGATAAATAAGGAATAAATTTTAATAAAAAAATTATAGAACAAAACTAAGTTTTAATATGTAGCGATGCTTTTATGCTTGCTAAATAGATTTTTAAGTCATAGAATAATTAGCACATCGCGGGGTAGAGCAGTCTGGTAGCTCGTCGGGCTCATAACCCGGAGGTCGGAGGTTCAAATCCTCCCTCCGCAACCAGAAAGATTGTAATAAGCACCATTAGGTGCTTTTTTTGTCATCATTAAAGTAAAATTATTCGTTTAAGATTTCATGAATTATAAAGAAATGTGTCAATTGTTTTATGGTTAAATATAGCGGCAAAATGATGACCTATGATAATAATGATAATATGATATATAGGTCTATTGTCTCAGCGTTTAACATTCATAACTTATCATGAAACTTAATTTTTCTTAGTTTTAGTTGTAGGGAATCTTAATATATCAAAAAGTTTTAGTTCTTAATTTAATATAAGGAACGAATAAGATCACCCATAAAACCATTATTAATATGAATCCGACAATTATGATCCATTCTGAATATCTGAATAATTGAAAATATGGATTTGGAATTAAATTAATAAGTAGTGCACCAACTATGTATAATATCAATTTATCAATAATTCGCGCTTAGAATTTTTTCTTAAATTGTCGTTAATATTTTGATAGTCAAAATAAGCAAACCATTTCTTTATGCAAGAGTATAAAATTTCAATAATCGCACAGCATGATATTTCTCATTTCTATATTTTTTATATTACAACATTGAAAATAGGGTGATTTTTTTGTAATGCAAATACATATTTTCACCCTAAATCAATTTTTATTGTTACTTAATGAATAATTTTCAATTTAGACAATGCCAAAATAATTATTTTTTTAAAGACTATTAATTTGAAATTCTAATTCCTTAATAAAAATCATCATTTCATCAAATGAAGGCCGTTTACCAAAAATCATTTCACTCATGTTTAAATAGTCTTCTTCTAAAGCTTTTAACCTATGTTTAGGTGGGAAAAGTTTAAGTGATGGGGGATATGCTTCATCGTACTTTGCCCAAGTTCTCGGATAAAATTTTATCTTATATAGAGCAACTTCCTTTAACAGTTTTATGTTCGATAATGCTAAATCTTTAAATTTCGAATGAGCAATACAATAAATGTCGTAGTAATGTCTAGAATATCTATGTGGCATCACTAAGTGTTTTGGACGGTTTGCTTCTTGATGCAATATTGTTATCTTTTCCCAAAAAGTTCTAATAACACTTACTGTTTCAACTTCAGTCGCATCATCGATAAGGACAGGTAATTTTAAATTTTTAATTAGAGGCGATATCATTGAAATCTCTGTCTGCGATAACGACCCAAAAGTTCCTATTTCAATTTTAATGAATTGTAAAATACCGACTTCCTCATGGTTATATAGTCTAGGGTAGAAGAAGTTGACAGTTTGCGGTTCTGATGGACTGATGGATAACTTAAAATCTTCATTAATATGCTGTTTTAAATCTTTTTCTAAAATTGGTAAAAAATTGTTTTTTAAAAAATGTTGTGTCAGTTGATTGATTTTTTCAATATATTTTGATTGTTTTGTCTTAGATCGCTCTTTATTTGGATCGTCGTCAGTTAAATAATGCCATTTTAAAATTAAATCAACATCTTCAGAGAATCTTGATATTAAATTGAAACATTTCGAGAGACTCGTGCCACCTTTGAATACAAAATAATCTTTAAAAGTGGATTTATGAAATAAATAGTCGAGAAAAAATGTGACCCAGAAATCTTTCTCAACAATAGCTTTTTTCACGCCAAAATCAAATTCATATTTTGAAAAGATAGCGTCTCTATCATCATTTGATAATTTAGCGATTTTATACATTATTTTCCTCGTTAATTATATATTTGAGCAAATCGTAAATCCATGCAGTTATCTTGGTATAGTTTTCTCTTAATTCTGCTTTGCTACTCTCATCCAAAAAGATGTTAATCTTATGTTTGATGTTTTCGTCTATATTATTTTTTCCTAATGCTTTAATTGCTTGAATGGCTATTAAATTTTTGTATTGTAAATTGTTAATTTCTTTAGAAGTTGCGTGTTTGAATTTAATGGTCATCTTGCCAATTTTGTATTCATTATATGGACCACTAGAAATATATGTATAAGTATGAGGAACTTGAGTTGAAATTCCAATGATGTTCAATGCGTAATTTGAAGATGGAACTATGTTAAAGTTATATTGTCTAGCTATTGCTCTGGCAATTTCATTTATATCTGGTGCTTCTTCAATCCCCAATAATTCATTTTTTTTGGATAAATAATATATTCCACGTCTAGCACGTTTTAATATACCATCGTCCTCTAAAGTTTCAAGAACCTTACTAGCGTTTTTATAAGTGCCCAAATCTAAAAAATCTGAAGTTGTGAAAGCCTTAAATGGAGAAGTGTTAATTCTTTTTATAATTAATTCTTTCGTATTCATAGAAACGACCTCCATCGCAAATATTATACTATTTTTGCGAAAAATGTAAAAGGTTTAATTCGCAAATATAATGCACTTTTTGCGAATATTCTTATATTTTAAATATGATGATGCGTTTTTAGTTTTGACGGAAATGTGTATCTAGATATCTCCTAATAAAATTAAATCTTCAGTGTCTATGGAAGATGTTGCTAAATTAGAAATCTTTAGACAAAAATTACCATAACATATTGAAGTCATATAAATAGTTTGAATAATTAGTTGAAACATTTTAATATTTAATTGTACTTAGTGGGAGAAAAATTTATGGACAAAAAACATACTGCTATCATCGTCGTCGATATGTTAAACGATTTCGTCACAGGAGCGTTAACTTGTGAAAGAGCGATTGAAACGATTGAACCGACGAGAAGATTATTGGAAGAAGCTAGAAAACATCATATCCCTGTCATTTTTAGCAACGACGCTCATATAAAAGGCATCGATCATGAGCTTAAATTATGGGGTGATCACGCTATTGCGGGAACTAAAGGTGCAGAAGTGATACCAGAATTAGAAGTTAAACCTACTGATTATATCGTTCCAAAACGTCGTTATAGTGGATTCTTCCATACTGATTTAGATTTACTTTTAAAAGAGCTTAATATCGATAGTGTCATCATGACTGGTCTACATACTCATATGTGCGTAAGACATACCTCTGCTGATGCTTATCAACTAGGTTATGAAGTAAACGTTTGTAAAGATTGCACTAATTCTTTTACGAAAGAAGATTATGAATATGGTCTTAAATATCTAAAGGATGTTTATGGTGCAAATGTTTATTCTGTCGATGAATTAATCGATTGGATGAATAAATAACATTAGTTTTATTTACGATGGCTTATTTTTACCCTCTTTCCATTTTAGCGACCATCATTGCTACGGCATTAGGGGCATTCATCGCTACTCTAAATAAAAAGATGCCTCGTGGCATCATGGTTTTTTTGCAAAACTTTTCTACAGGTGCTTTAGTAGCGTTCCTCTTCTTAGAATTATATTTAGAAAGTATCAACTCTTTTAGCAGTTTTTATAGTGACGAATCAATTGGTGCCTTAGTAGGATTATCTATCATCTTAGGCACAGGTATCTTTTTCTACATCCTTCACATCCTTGTCGATAAGATATCGCATCATCACCATCATGAAGATGAAGTGGGGTGTGAAGATCATGTACACGTCGATATGCTCATTCATCGTGAGCATAAGTCGTTATTCGTTTCGACCTTAGTTTTTTTCATCGCTATTTTTACTCATAACATACCCGAAGGATTTTCTTTGGGTTTATCGTTTAGTGATGAATCTAATTTGATAAATGGTTATCTATTATCGTTTATCTTATTTTTACATAATGTCATCATCGCTTATGCAATGGCGTCATCTTTAAAAAATGAAAATGTCAAAAACAGAAATATCTTTTTAATCACTTTGAGTAGCGCTATTCCGGCTTTCGTATTCGCTATTGTCGGCTTTTATTTAGGTGATGTTTTAATTTCAAATGTTCTTGCACAAGGCACACTCATCGCAATTAGTGCAGGTTCATTATCATTTATTTTAGTGAAAGAATTATTACCTCCATTATTTACGACTTATAAATCTAAATTGACGCCTCTTTATTTTCTTCTCGGCGTCGCTATTTTTACTTGCTTGCTTTTCTTGCATGTGTACTAATTCAAATGATGTGAGACTAAATTAAAGCATAAAAAATAGTCCTCGCTTATAATTAAGTTATCCAATACT
>CALVPP010000018.1 GCA_944351395.1 uncultured Bacilli bacterium | reverse complement strand
AAGACGAATAAATTATAAAACAAAGAAAGAAAGCGAACTAAAAACAGTTAGGTTGCAATGAGTTTGTCAGTTAACAAAAGGAACTATTATAAAGCATTTATAATGATTTTAAACGTCGTTCATGTATAATAAAACATAAGGAGTCAAAACTTATGAATAAAAAAATATTACGTTGCAAAAAGTGTGGAAGTTTACTCTTACCTTTAACTTGCAAATGCGAAAAAGAAATGTGCAAAGACGAAGATAAGCCGATGGAAGAAATAGTTCCTAATACAGTCGACGCTGCAAAGGAAAAGCATATTCCTGTCTATACTCTATTGGGAAATCATGTCCATGTCGAAGTCGGTTCCACTCTTCATCCGATGAGTGAAGAACATTTTATCGAATGGATTATGCTTGAAACAACAAATGGTGTTCAAATTCATTTCTTAAAGCCAGGTGATGAGCCTACTGCTGATTTCTATCTTGCACCCGGTACAGGTCTTGTTCGTCTTCTTGCTTATTGTAATTTACACGGCCTCTGGTCTAAAGATATTTAATTATTAAAATGCGTATTCCAGATTACAATAATTGTCTCGTCAACTTGTCCAATAGCATTCTTAAACATTTCGGAATAGAACCATTTCACGAAACGATTAAGGAAGTTGATAAAATGCTTGAAGGTAATGATCAAGTAATCGTTTTCTTATTCGATGGTATGGGTTCTTTCCTTTTAGAAAAACACCTTGATGTTGACAATTATATGCGCATGAATGTAAGACATAAATTATCTAGTGTCTTCCCTCCGACAACAGTGGCCGCTACTGATGCATTTTTACTCGCAAAATACCCCGTAGAAACTGGCTATCTTGGTTGG
Organism: uncultured Bacilli bacterium; assembly: GCA_944351395.1. Taxonomy (GTDB): domain Bacteria; phylum Bacillota_I; class Bacilli_A; order RFN20; family CAG-826; genus CALVUG01. The sequence goes on along the minus strand of CALVPP010000018.1, from coordinate 22,596 downwards.
ACGCAATATTTTCCACATCACGGAGAACCAATCGAAGTATTCACGAATAAAGGCTCAATAACTTCTAACCATTACCCTCAGCCAAAGTTACGTGATAAATATTTGGACGAGAAAAATATCGTAACTTTAATTAACGAACAAAGTAATGACACAAAAGCTTATGTTTTATTCTCTTATCCTGTCGATAAAAAAGGACCAAGATTGTTGTCATCCTTTATTAAAAAAGCCTATAAATTAGCACACTCATCGCCAAAAACATTCGTCTATGCTTATTGGCCATATCCTGATCACACAATCCACGAAAAAGGAGTTAATGCGAAAGCCACGAGAAGACAAATTCAAAAAATCAATCGACTTTTTGTTCGTTACACTACTAAGCCAGCGAATCAAAGCGTTTTAACATTCGCTATTGCAGATCATGGTTTAATCGACGTCAAGCCTATCGACATTTTAAAAGAACATCCAGCATGGGAAGATATGATGGAGAAGCCATGGGCTATCGAATCGAGAGCAGCATCCTTTTTTATCAAAAAGGAATTTGAAAAACAATTTAAAAATGAATTCAATGAAGCATATGGTGATAAATTTGAACTCTACACTAAAGAACAGGTTCTTAAAAATAATATTTTTGGATTAGGCAATCCTCATCCAATGGTAGAAGTTACTTTAGGAAATTTTCTCGCTATTGCAATCGATAAATATAATATTCGTAGACCAGATGACCATCGTCCTTTCATCGGTCATCACGCGGGCGCTACAGACGAAGAATATACTATTTCTCTTGTCGGTGTAAATGGTACTCTTCTTGAACAAGATAAAGAGAGATGGCGTAAAGAAGACGAAGAAAAAAATCTAAATGAAGCTAAAAGAAAGTTGAACATAGATGATGATGCGAATAGAGTCGAATCATTAGAAGATAATTCTAAGCAAGATGAAAATTAAAAAGATGAGCGTAGCCCATCTATAGATTTATATGATAGTTTGAGCCTCCATTGCTATCCAGTGGGGGCTGTTTCTAAAAGAGGAATTATCTCGTTTATTACGAATGAGATGATAAAAAATCCGCTGATGACGTAAGTGACAACATTATTGTCTTTATATCTTCCTCTTGCTAGATTGATGATAGTGTAGAAGATGAAACTAAATCCGATGCCATTCGAGATAGAATAAGTAAGAACAGTGATGATGACACCTAAGAAGCCGACAAAACTAATGGCTGCATCATCCCACGATAAGAATTTAAGATTATTAACAAATATTAATGTACCTACCAAAACCAAGGCTGGGGCAACGACAGAACCAGCAGTAAATATCGAAAAGATAGGATAAATAAAAATCGTACATAAGAACATTAAACCAGTAACGACTGAAGCAAGACCAGTTTTTGCACCTACTTTCACCCCTACTGTTGATTCAGCAAATGGTGTGATAGTTGAAGTACCAAGTGGTCCACAAATGAATGATCCGATAGCGTCAGGAAAGAAAACTCTTCTCTGTTTGAAGGAACCAGAATCATCGATGACGCCAACATCTTTGCCAACAGAAAGAATGGTTGCAGTAGAATCGAATAGATGGACGAAAAATAAGCAGAATATAACTGCATAACTGCTAGGATTAGTGAAGACGTTAACAAATAAACTTCCAATATCGTTATTCACTCCACTTTCTGCAAATGCACCAAAGAATATGACGTCTTTAAATCCTTCAAATCTAGAAATAGGATTCCAATTGTTATCAAAATAAGGCAAATTATAACTAGTGGAGATAATACTTGCATCCACTCCTTGAGCTGCACTCATAGAATAGGTAACTATGATACCGACAATTGCTGCTACTACGACGGCAAAAGGAATCGCTAAAGTATTGATAATACTTTTTTTCGTTTTTAAAAACATTAATATTAAGCCGATAATGATACCAATTAAAGCAATTAGTACTCCTGGTTGTGAAAGCGAACCAAGTTTGACGAATGTACCTTCATCGGCTTGTACGATAGCAGCGTTTTTTAAACCAACAAAAGCGATAAAAGCACCTAAGGAAGCACAAATGATTAGCCTTAATTGTTGAGGAATTTTACCAATAATAATATTTCTGGCTGGCGTTATCGTGAATATCAAAAATATACAACCTGTAATGAATAACAAAACCATGCACTCTTGCCAACTAAATCCTAAACTAGCCGAAACCGTTGACGTTAAAAATGAATTTAAGCCCATACCACTAGATAGAGCGATAGGCATATTGGCAAGAAAACCCATGAGCATAGTGATGATAGCGGATATTAAAGCAGTAGCTACAAATACACCATCCATACTCATCGTGCCGAGCACTTCTCCTACTTCATTCGTCGCATTCATACTGCTAAATAAAGAAGCATTTAATGGCACGATATAAATCATGGCAAAGAAAGTCATGATGCCACCAATTATTTCTAAAGACAATTTGGCTTTACGTGACTTAATTTTAAAAAGTTTTTCTAACATACAGTTACTATTTTATAAAAAATAGTTCTTCTTGACAACTGCACACATTATTCACTAATATAAATAAAGCGACTTGGGCCTGTAGCTCACCTGGGAGAGCGCCTCCATGGCATGGAGGAGGTAGCGGGTTCGATCCCCGTCAGGTCCACCACTTCGCTTGTTATCGATACTGTGTATCGATTTTTTATTAAATTATGAATTTATCCTATATAAATATCACTAAACATTACAAACATTTTAAAGAGGCAAAAGCAACATATTTATCTGCATTTCCAAAGCATGAAAGGTTACCTTTTTGCATAGCTAGATTTATCGCTTATAGAAAAGGAGTGTCTTTTAAAGCTATTGAAATCGATAACAGGTTTGTTGGGTTGATTTATTTGTTAGAAGACAAAAAATCTGTTTATTTACTATATTTTGCTATAAAAGAAAACGAACGAAACAAATCATATGGTTCAAATATTTTAGATGACTTGTTAAATCAATATGCTAATAAGGAATTTTATTTATCTATTGAGATTCCTAATGAGATAGAACCGATGACGATAAGGCGTTTTAATTTTTATAAGAGACACGGGTTAATTTCAGCAGAAGCATATTTACATGAAAATATCACATATTTGCTCCTCACTAATAGAAATATTGACAATTTTGATAATATTAATTCTTTGCTCAAAAAATCATTTTTCTTTAAATATCGTCCTTATGTAGATGCAAATAAATAAAAAGCGACGGTTAGTAGGAGAAAACTTCCGCCGCGCAAGGAGATTAACTTTTCTTATAGACGAATTAAGAAAAGATTGGCGCGCCAGGAGCGATTTGAACGTTCGACTTCCACCTTAGGAGGGTGATACTCTATCCGGGCTGAGTTACTGGCGCATTTTTCTAAAATGGTCGGAGTAAAGGGATTCGAACCCTTGACCTTCTGGTCCCGAACCAGACGCGCTACCAAGCTGCGCTATACCCCGTGCTAATAAATCATAGTAGATTTAAAAACTAAAATCAAATAATGATAATTGCTCGCTATCGGGCAAATTATCAAGGACATGCATGGCTGCAAGACGTTCGACGTTTGTATTATTGAGTTTTGTACGTCTTAATAAATCTTCTTTAGAAGTAAATGACGCTTCATTCCTTGCTTCGATAATTGAACTAGCAGCATTTTCGCCTAATCCTTCAATTGTTTTAAAAGGTGGAATGAGACATTTATTTTCATGATCACAAACAAAATTAGAAGCATCGCTCTTTTCTAAAGAGATGTTAGAGAAAGTATAACCCCTTTCAATCATTTCGATAGCGATTTCTAATGTATCTTGTATAGCATCTTCTTTCGTAGAAAGTTTTTCCTTATTGGCTTTTCTTCGCTTAAAATCATCCAATACATCAATGATAGCGTCTTTCCCTTTAACCATCGATTCAATGTCGTATTGATCACTTCGTATAGAGAAGAAAGTTGCATAATATTCCAAAGGATAATAAAGCTTAAAGTAGCAGACTCTTATTGCCATAGTGACGTAGGCGGTAGCGTGTGCTTTTGGAAACATGTATTGAATTTTATTACAAGAATCAATGTAATAATTAGGCACACCATGAGCGCGCATCGCATCTTCAAATTCTCTTTTTAAACCACGCCCTTTTCTCACATCTTCCATGATGGAAAAAGCAAGATTAGCAGGTAATCCCATTTGAATAAGATAAGTCATGATATCATCACGACAGCCGATGACGTCTTTAATGTCATTTACGACTTTCTTTTTCAATAAATCTTCTGCATTGCCTTGCCAAACTCCTGTACCATGACTTAAGCCCGATATAGCGATTAAGTCAGCATATGATTTTGGCTTAGCTGTTTTTAAAATACCACGAACAAAACCAGTGCCAAATTCTGGTAGTCCAAGAGCGCCAGTTTCTTCGCCTAAATAATCAAAAGAAAGGTTGAGTGCTTTATTTGATGAAAAACACGATAAAACTTTAAGATCGTTGAGAGGTATTTTTTCAATTGGAATATGAGTTAATTCCGTCATCATCTTTAACGCAATTGGATCTTGGTGCCCTAAAAGGTCTAATTTAAGTAAATTATCGTGCATGCTACGATAATCAAAGTGGGTTGTTCTCCATGAAGCAGTTAAATCATCTGCTGGAAATTGAACAGGTGTAAAATCATAAACTTCATATTCAGTAGGAACGATGATAACACCGCCTGGATGTTGACCTGTCGTATGCTTAACACCTAAGCATCCTGAAGCGAGCATGGAGATATCCGCTTGTGACATGTCATTAAGTCCATATGCTTTAGCGTAATCGCGAGCGTATGCGTAAGCAGTTTGATCTTTTACTGTAGATATGGTCCCACATCTAAACGTATTATCTTTCCCAAGCATAGTTCGCACGTATTCAAAGGCACGTGCTTGGTAGTCACCAGGGAAATTTAAGTCTATATCAGGAACTTTATCAGCGTTGAAGCCAAGGAATGTTTCAAATGGGATGTTTTGACCATCTGCAATCATCGGTGTGCCACATGCTGGACAGCGTTTTGGAGGAAGATCAAATCCACTACGAATATTAGGATCATTACTTAATTCAAAACGATGACAATTAGGGCATAAATAGTGAGGCGGTAAGGGATTGACTTCAGTGATGTCTGCCATCATAGCGACAAATGAAGAACCAACCGAACCACGACTACCTACAATATAACCATCGCTATTAGCTTTATGAACAATTTTATATGCTAAATAATAGTTAACAGAGTAACCATTAGAAATGATACCATCTAATTCCTTTTTTAGTCTTTCTTTTAAAAATTCTGGAGGGTTTTCACCGTATTTTTCATAAAAATTCTTATAGACTAAATCAGTTAATACTTGTTCATTTCCTTCAATTTTAGGAGGATAGGTTCCTTCTCTTAAAGGATGAACCACTTCTATCATATCGGCTATTTTATTCGTATTTTTAATAATTATTTCTTCAGCTGTTTCTTCGTCTAAAAAATTGAAACATTCGAACATTTCATCGGTCGATCTATAGTGTTGATCAGGATTGTTAAAAGGAACGAAATTAGTAAAATCACGATCGTAGTTTGGCTGCTGATTAAGAGGATGGGCAGTCTTACCGACACCTTTAGCGAGAATGATAACATCACGATATATTTTTTCATTAGGCAATGAATAATGACAATCACCTGTCGCACAGACAATTTTATTCGCGTCTTTACCAGCACGCACTAATGTCTTTAGCATGTCGATAAGTCTGTCTTCGTCGACGATGTCACCAACATCTAGAAGATAAGAATAATTTTGAGGGGGTTGCACCTCTATAAAATCATAAAAACTCATCGCTTCAACTAGGGTTTCGTAAGATCTTGTTTTCAAAAGTTCAAATATTTCACTATTAAAACAAGCACTTCCAATTAATAAGCCCTCTCGGTGTTCTTCTAGAACTGAACGAGGAACACGAGGTACCCGAGCGAAATATTCGGTATGTGATAATGATATCAATTTATAAAGGTTTTTAAGACCAGTTTCATTCTTAACTAGAACTGTAACGTGTTCTGGTCTTAAATGAGAAAGAGTTTCTTTTGAAGTCTCTAATTTAGCTAAATCGCTATGCATGAGATGAGGGTTATCTTTAGTTAATAAATTTAACATCGCAAACCAGACATCAGCAAGAACACTAGCGTCGTATTCTGCCCTGTGGGCACTGCTTTTATCGTATGCAACATCAAGGTTACGTGCTAATGCACCTAAGTTATGTCTCGAAGCGTTTTTAAAAATATAACGAGATAATTCTAATGTATCGATGACTGGATTATTAAGAGGTTTGTATCCTATTTTTTTCAAAGCTTCGTTTAAAAATGAAATATCGAATGAAGCGTTATGAGTGACTAGCACCGCATCATCTAAAAATGACAAAATTTTATCCACTACTTGATTAAATTTTGGAGCGTTTTTAACCATCGCATCGGTAATACCTGTTTTTTCAACAACTTTAGGAGGAATCTTCATTTCAGGATTAATTAAAATATCAAGCGTCTCCTTTTTCATGCCGCCTTCAAATTTCACAGCACCAAATTCGGTAATGTTATCATAATGCGATGATAAACCAGTAGTTTCTAAGTCTAGAAAGACGTATTTAGCTTTGTTGAGAACTATGTCATGAGGATTAAATATATAGGTAGGTAAGTCTTCAACCATATATAATTCACTGCCATAAATAACTTTGATGCCCTTGCCCTTAGTATTTTTATCCGCATCTAAAAAACCTTGCACTACACCATGATCTGTAATTGCTATTGCTTTATGTCCCATGGCTTCTGCGACTGCTAGATAATCATTAAAATCACTAATGCCATCCATAGCAGAAAAGCGAGTATGAAGATGTAGTTCTACTCTTTTTTCCTTAGCCTTATCTTTAGGAGTTTCAAGAGGTGGCAATAAATCAATGTAATCTGCTAATATTTCTAACTGACCATTAAATTTATCAATGTTAGTTCTACCGCGAACGCGGATATGAGATTTTTTCTTAAGATTAGATATAGTTTCTAAATCTATAGTCGCACGATTAGAATTGGCTTTCACATATATAGCTCTATGATCATCGCCAACGCCAATGATGTACATTGTAAAAGCTTTATTAGGCCTTTTATCTAGCGAAAAAACACTACCATCAAAATCGACATAAGCAATATTTGCATCAATTTCTGCGATATGAGATATGAGTTCATAATTATGTTCACCAGAACTTCGCATTCTTCGTTCTTCTTTCATTCTTTTAAGATTTGCTTTCATCTCTTTAAGCAAAGACGCTTCAATCTTGTCTTGATTTTCAAAATGTTCTTGTTCTAAAGCTTGATAATCACTTTTTTCTTCTAAATCTAAGTCATCAGAATCGTCTTGTTTATTAATTATTTTTAAAGCTTCTTCTGTAGTTTGAAGAATTTCTTCTTCGCTAGCACGCTCGCCAGTTTCTGTTTTTATTTCAATAACGCTATTAAGTTCTATGCGATAGTTAATAAATTGTAAAAATGAAGCGAAATCTTTAGTGGAATCTTCATATAATCTCTGTTCTTCTTCGCTTTCGAAGACAAACGTTAGGTTGTCATTAGATGGTCGAACAATAATATTGGGCGCTATATGATAAATTGATGAATACCAATCACTATAAAGTCTAATAGCGTCATATCCATTAGGTTTTTTCTTGTAAGAAAAGCGTAAGGTATATGGATAAGAAATAGAATTTAAGGCTTCCATAAATTTCGATAGATGAAAATAATCCCAAGGATTATCTTTAACTATAGCCATGTCGATGGTTTTATGGTCTAATCTATTTCTTAAAACCATATCAAATGATAAATCCGAAAATTCGAATATATCTAAATCTAGTGATTTTAAGAATCTCTCCATTTTACTATCCATAATTTAAAATAATCCTATAAAATCCTTAATCAAAACGACAATCATTAGTCCGAATAGCAATATCATGCCAACAGCACTGACGACATTTTTAACTTTGTTTGGAATTTTCTTTCTCGTCGCTCCTTCAAAAATAGTAACAACTAAGTGCCAGCCATCTAGCCCAGGGAATGGAAGAAGATTAAAAATAGCTAAATTGCAAGAAATGACACCCCAATACCAAATATAGTATCCAAATCCCATATCTTGTAAAATCGTCGTCGTCTGGGTAAGAATGGCAACTGGGCCACCTAGTTGATCCCATCCTTGACCGATGATAAGACCACCTACTGCTCTAAATAAAAGAGTGTTCGCATCTGCCCAATCTTCGCCTGCTGCAGCAAATGATTCAATGAAAGAATATTGAAATACATATTTGAAAGCGTTTAGACCAATATCTTCAAAAACATATGTTGTGGAACTAATGACAGTTTTAACTTCAATTTCACTTACATTTCTTTTGATTGGATTTGATGATTCATCTAATTTTAATGCATTATTAGGATCAAATTCAGTTTCGTTTAAACCCTCATATACTACCGGTGTAAACGATAATTTATAACCTTCGATTTCGTCACCGAAAAGTGGATAAGTTGGTTTTGATGAATCGAGAACCCAATGATTTGGATCACTCTTATCGACATTTAATAACAAAAATAAATCTTGAGAAAAATTTAATTCATTGGTGTTAGATAAGCCCTTGAACGCTAAAACAATTTCTTTTTCTTGATAACTATCGTTGTTGCCGGTTGGTATAAAAAGTGTGGCGTCACTATCAATAATGTTATAACCAGGTAATTGTTCAACATTTTCAAATGAAAGAATATCATGATTTCTAAGCCCGGCATCGTAAGCCAAACTATTAGGTGTTACTTCTAAAACGTCAGACCAATATTGTGTTTGTGGAAATGCAGCACAATTTATAAAAAACAACACGTAAGCAAGAAGAAAATTCATGGCAATACCAGCACCAAAAATGACAAATCGTTTAATATGTGATACGCCTTCTAAGCTTCTTTCTTTCGGAATTCTTACACCATCTTCAAATGAAACGTCTTCGCCATACATTGAACAAAATCCACCAAAAGGGACTGCTCGTAAGGAAAAGAAAGTTTCACCTTTTTTTCGCTTTCTAGAAAATAATTTAGGACCCATACCAATCGCATATTCTTGAACGTAAACATTAAAAGTTTTAGCAGCTAAAAAATGTCCTAATTCATGAATAGCAATAAGAACCCCTAATGATATGATAAATAGAAGAATTGATAGTATCCAAGTTAACCATTCAGGCATCGTTTGAACACCACCTTCCATAAAATGCGAGATTTTATAATTTTATCTAGTTTAGCCAAATCTTCATACGTAAGTTGATGAGGAATCTTCAAATCGCTAACCTCTTCAAAAACTAAATGTGAAATATCGCCAAACTTAATCAAACCATGCAAATATAAACTAACTAACATCTCACTAGCAGCATTAATAGCACAGAGCGAATAAGGATTAGATTTGTATGCATCTATTGTGATGTGAAACAAAGGATATCTAACGTCATCTTTTTTAAAGAAGTGTAAATCAGGGATATTAAAATTATCAATGTTAGAAATTAATTTAGTCTGTCCTTCGTAAAGTGCGTATTGAATAAAAGGACGCATGTCACTAGGCCCCAAATGAGCAATAAAGGAGCCATCTACCAATTCCACCATCGCATGAATTACGCTTTCTTTATGCATTAAGACATTGACTTCATCCACATCTATATCAAACAGATAATGAGCTTCTATAACTTCGTAGGCTTTATTGAGCAAAGTAGCGCTATCAATAGTGATTTTTGGGCCCATTTTCCACTGTGGATGATTTAACGCTTTTCTGTAATCAACATCATATAAATTTTTCAAAGGAATATCTCTAAGTGCGCCGCCAGAACAAGTAATATAAACTTTCTTAACTTCTTCTTTCTTACATTTACTCAATAGGTGAAATAAGGCGGCATGTTCACTATCGATAGGATAAATCTTTGCAGTGCTTTGAGAAAGTTTGTCTTTCACGAGTTCCCCGCCAACTACTAAGGATTCTTTGTTAGATAAGGCGATAATTTTATTTTGCTCGATAGCAATAAGTGATGGTTTTAGACCAGCAAAGCCTGTTAGAGCATTAACTAAAATGTCATAGGAAATATTTTTTAACATATTTTCAATAGCATCTCTTCCTTCATAAAAAATAATGAAAGGATAATTTTTTTTGATTGAATCAATTTTTTTATTTGACGAAACAGCAACATACTTAACAGTCGGAAATTTTATAATTACTTCTTCTATTTTTTCAATGTGATTATGAACGCTAAAAGCAATTAATAAAAAATCATTTGTATTATTGCTTAATACATCCAATGTATTTGTGCCTATAGAACCAGATGCTCCTAATAAAACTACCTTTTTCATAAAATATTAATTTGTCCAAAATAATCTAACACTTGATAAGTCAAAGAGACGATAATAGCGCTGCTTAAGCAACAAAACATTACAGAATCAAGTCGATCGGTAAAACCACCATGTCCTGGCAATAAATTAGAAAAATCTTTAAGTTTAAAATGTCTCTTCACTTGTGAGAAAAACAAGTCTCCTACTGGACATAAAATTGCGTTAATGCCTGAAATAAGTAAGATCAAATACCAATGTTCTAAATCGAGGAAAGGGAGTATTGGTAAGTTAAAATGTGCCATTGTTAAAGCAAAGGACATCGATATGAGCAAACTTAGAAAAACACCACCAGCGAATCCTTCCCAAGTTTTTTTAGGAGATATGGCTTCATTCATCTTATGCTTGCCGAACAAAATGCCAATATAATAAGCGCCAGAATCATTTGAAAATATAGAAAGTAGAACGTAGATAAGCAATGTTGTACTGCCGGCATAGCGATAACCAGCATCATCAACTAAACTAGGATTCATGTAAAGAGGAAGATGTCTCAAATAAAGAACTGCTTGCATACCCATTGCCATGAGTAACGTCATAGTAAATAGGTAAAAAATATCATTCATCTGAACTTTATCGGTAAATAGTGAAATGATGAAGTATATGAAAAGAGCAAAAAACGAAGTGGCGGCACTTAAAAATATTTGAGGTGCTGAAAATGCATTAACGACATTATAGTCTAGTCCGCTTTGTGACAATGGAATGTAAATAAATCCAAAGTATAACGTGACGTAACTTAATAAATAAGTTAAAACATATATTGCAATTGGAAATTTTTTCTTTGGAGCACGAATTATTTCAAAAGTAGAAAGCGACAATAAAATCGTCACACAAGCGACAAAAAGCCAGTCACCAACAAATAAACATGGGATGATTATAGCAAGACCAATAAAAGCGGTTACTAAACGTACGACGATCGATTTTTTCATCTGTGGCGTCACTTCGTTCGTATGAATGTGATGTCTATCATTATTGCTCATCTAAACCCCCAAAACGACGATGTCTCAACTTAAATTGTTCCAAACACTTTTTAAAATCATCTGGATAGAATGCAGGCCAATATGTTTTTACAAACATTAATTCAGCGTATGTTGATTGATATGGTAAGAAATTAGATGTTCTAAAATCTCCACCAGTTCTTATTAATAAGTCTACATCTGGCAAATTATTCGTATATAAATAATCCTTAAATTTTTCTTCATCTAAATGTTCAATATCAACATCATTATTTTTAACATCCAATGCAAAAAGCTTAGCTGCACGAACAATTTCATCGCGGCCGCCATAATTTAAACATAAATTAAAATAATATGAGCAGTTGTTCTTAGTTCTTTCTAATGCATCGTTAACAACTTTTTGTGTTTTTATAGGCAATTTAGACATATCACCTGAAACAAGAACACGAACTCCATCGCGCATTAGATGATCTATTTCACGCTTAAAAAATTGTTCCAAATAATTGAAGAGATGATTAATTTCAGATTTCGGTCGCTTCCAATTCTCTGTCGAAAAGGCATATAAAGACATAACTTTAATATGTTCTTCTTTGACAACATCAAAAATTTCAATAATGCGATTGCATCCTTCTTTATGACCTAAATGACGTGGAAGATGTCTTTCTTTAGCCCATCTACCATTACCATCCATAATGAATGCGACGTGTTTTAAAAGTGAATTGGAGTTCAAGTTATTCATGTTTATAGTATATATAAATGTTTTATATATTTAAAGTTATTTAATGATTAAAAAAGCGACCATAGGCCGCTTTTAAAATGAAGATAATTGAGAAAAATTAAATTTGCATGATTTCTTGTTCTTTAGTTTTTAATACGTTATCGACTTCGACATTCATCTCGTCAGTAACTTTTTGTATATCAGCTTCAATTCGTTTCTTTAAATCATCAGAGTGTTCTTCTGAATCTTTGATGAATTCAACATATTCTCTACGCGTATTTCTGATGGCAATTTTCGCTTCTTCACCATATTTTTTAGCAGTTTTGACGAGTTCTTTTCTTCTATCTTCAGTCAAAGGGGGAATGATTAAACGAACCAAAGTACCCTCGTTTTGCGGATTTATTCCTAAATCAGAACTATTAATTGCAGCAACTATTGCCTTTATATCATTTTTATCATAAGGCTTTATAAGAAGCTGTCTTGGTTCAGGAACTGTAATGCTCGCAATATCCTTCAAGGCAATTTTGTCTCCATAATAATCGACTTGAATTGTGTCGAGTAACATTGCGTTAGCTCTACCCGTTCTTAATGTCGATAACGAGGTTTTTAAATTAGAGATTGCTTTCTCCATGCGAGATTTCATTTCAATAGCAAGTTCGTCCATATATTCATTCCTTTCTTATAGTTGTTCCGATATTATCTCCTGAGAGGACCTTTAGCATATTACCCTTCTGCATCGCAAATACACGAATTTCAATATCGCTATTTTGAATGAGACTGGCTGCAGTTTGATCCATGACCTTGAGATTCTTATCGATGAGTTCTTTAAAAGTTAACTCTTTTATTATTCTAGCATTTTTGTCAATGCGTGGGTCACTAGTATATACACCATCTACACCATTCTTCGCCATGAGTATAGCATTTGCATTAATTTCCATCGCCCTTAAAGCTGCAGTTGTGTCTGTAGTAAAATATGGGTTACCAGTGCCACCTGCAAAGATGACTAAACGCCCTTTTTCTAAATGCCTGAGTGCTCTTTTACGAATATAACGTTCAGCAACAGACGGCACTTCAATACTTGACATGACACGAGATGAAACACCAGCATCGTGCAGAGCACTTTGCAAGGCCATAGCGTTAATAATTGTTCCAAGCATACCCATGTAATCTGCGGTAGCTCTTTCAATGCCAATTTCTTCAGCAAAAACACCGCGCCAAATATTACCTGCACCAACGACGACAGCAATCATAATACCAGGATGTGTGTCATAAATTTGTTTTATTTCTTCTGCGGTTTCTTTCAATTTAGAAGCGTCTAAAATTCTATCATCTTTTCTTCCTGATCTTAATGCCTCACCACTAATCTTAATGAGTACACGCTGATATTTCATACTAAATCACCTCCGAACTTAAGTTTTAAAAAAAGAAACACAAAGTGTTTCTTTCTTTATTTAATTATTTCATTTCCTTCATTACTTCGTCGACGAAGTTATCGCTTCTTTTTTCAATGCCATCACCGACTTGATAACGGATGAATTTTTTCACTTTAATGCCTGCTTTATCCAAAACAGACTTAACACTGTTTTCCCCATCAAGGAGATACGTTTGATCTAGTAACGTCTGCTCAGAAAGCACTTTTTTAACCTTACCTTCAATTATTTTTTCTAGAACAGGAAGTGGTTTTCCTTGAAGTTTTTCATCTTTCTTAGACGCTTCAAGTTGGATAGCTTTCTCGTGTTCAATCGTTTCAGCAGGAATTTCAGATTCTTCAATATAGCTAGGGTTATTCGCAGCAATATGCATCGCTAAGCCGCGAGCCAATTCTGGGTTTTCCTTATCGAGGACGACGATAGTAGATATTTTACCACCCATGTGGATGTAAGTTCCAATTCCTTCCCCTTCTTCATAATGAACGATTTCGAATCGACGTAAATCAAGTTTTTCGCCAATCTTGACGCTGGCATCAAGGAATAAATCCTTAGTTAATTCTTTTGCTTCTTCGATATCTTTTGGTTGTTCTTCTAATAAAAGAGCGACAGTTTGATTTACCAAATCAGCAAATAATTCACCACGAGCGACAAAATCAGTTTCGCAGTTCACTTCTAAAACGATTGCAGCATGTTTGCTCTTTTCATTAAGGACAACAGTAAGACCTTCGGCAGCAACACGACTTGCTTTCTTGACGGCTTTCGCAATACCTTTTTCGCGGAGCCAATCACAAGCTTTTTCGATATCCATATTCGTCTCTTCAAGAGCTTTTTTGCAATCCATCATACCTGCGCCAGTACGATTTCTTAACACTTTAATAAGTTCGATGACGTTTGAACTACTCATAAGTTATTCTTGCTCCTTCTTTTCAACAACTTCTTCAGCTGATGTTTCTTCCTTTTTTACTTTTTCAACTTTTTCAGTTTTTTTGGTGCGAGTCTTTTTAGGTGCAGCAGGTTTTTCTTCCTTAGTTTCTACAACCTCAGTTTCTTCAGCAGCCTTTTCTTCAACTTTTGTTGATTCTACTTTAGCCTCTTCATTACGATGTTGGTTTTTACGTTCTTGACGCATTTGTGCTAATTGTTGTTCGCGACGTTGTTTTTTCTGAGCACGAATCTGAGCGATACGTTCTTGCGTTTCTTTGTCAATTTGTTTAATTGCATCTTCCATCGTTTTTTCTTCACCTTCTACAGGTTGCCAAGCAATTAGCGGCGTGCCACCTTTCGATTCAACGACAGCATCAGCAAGCAATGTTATTAAAACTTTGATGGCTTTTACTGCATCGTCATTTGCAGGAATAGCGTAATCTAATAAATCAGGATCGCTATTGGTGTCGACGATACCAAAAACAGGGATTCTTAATTTTTTTGCTTCAGTAATTGCGTTATGATCAAGTTCTGGATCTAAAACCACAACAGCGTCTGGAACTTTACGCATTTCTTTTATGCCGGCGAGATTAAAAGTAAGTTTAGCTAATGTTTTACGAATTTTAGCAGCTTCTTTTTTGTTGTTGAGTTCTAACATACCTTCTTGTTCACTACGTTCAAGTTCGCGCAAATAACGAATACGTGTTTGGATAGTTTTAAAGTTAGTAAGTGTACCACCTAACCAACGATTTGTTACGTAGAAAGAACCAGAACGAAGAGCTTCGTTCATGACAATTTCTTGAGCTTGTTTTTTCGTGCCGACAAAAAGGACTTTACCACCTTTATCAACGATGGCTTTCAACGCATCATAAGCAACATTTAAACTTTCGATAGTTTTGGCTAAATCGATAATATAAATACCGTTGCGTTGACTATAAATAAATTTTTGCATCTTTGGATTCCATCGACGCGTTGGATGACCATAATGAACACCAGCTTCAAGCAAAGTATTCATATGCACTAATTTGGCATTTGGATCACGTTCAAAAAGAGTTGCCATGCTCTCTTCAACGGGTAGAGTTTCTTCGTTTACTACCATTTCTTTGTTCATTTCTTCACTCATAATAGAGCCTCCATTTGTTATTCCTCCAATGGTTCGAACATCATCCCTAGACAAAGTCTAGACTAGGACGATGAATTCCCATTGTGTGTAATCACGCACTATCGTGCCATAAAATATTAACATAAAAAGTATTTATTATAAATACTATTTTTTCTTCTCTTTGTCGTCTTCAGGCTTTTTCTTCGCTCTCGGATGAAACATCATGTATTGTTGACGTATTTGCTGTTGCGTAACGTGAGTGTAAATTTGAGTAGTGTTTAAAGACTCGTGTCCCATTAGTTCCTGAATAAAACGTAAGTCCGCTCCCTTTTCTAATAAATAGGTTGCGAATGTGTGCCTCATTTTGTGTGGGTGTAGCCTCAAATTGATGCATGTTTTTTTCTCAATACTCTTTAAGACATATTCTAGCCCACGCACGCTGAGTCTATCACCTTTGCTAGATAAAATAAGTGCATTAGATGGTTCACCACCTATTTTTTTAGCAAGTAGCATGGGTCTTAAATCTTCTAAGTAGATTTTGACAGAATCACGACATTTTTCTGTAAAAGGAATAATTCTTTCTTTTTTACCCTTACCAAAAACATGAACAACGCGATTTTTTAAATCTATATCTTGCATGTTTAACGCCAATAATTCACTCGCTCTCATCCCAGTCGAAATGAGCAAATGAATGATAGCTTGGTCGCGTGGCATTAAAAAATCGATGCGTTGCTGGTCTGCTAAAATTAATTCATCAATCGATTCTGGCGAGACGATATGTGGGTATCTAACACCTGGCTTTGGAGACGTAACTAAAAGAAAAGGATTATTGAGTACAAAATTATAACGAACCAAAAAATTATAATAAGTTCGCAAGCAAGAAAGTCTTCTTCGTATAGTTGACTTGCAAATTCCTCTTTCCATCTCTCCTTGCAAATAATTACGTATTTCCTTAATTGTTATTTTGTCAAAATATTTATTATTTTTTGCAAGATATTTATGAAAATTTTCTAAGTCGTTTTCATACGAACATAAAGTATATCCAGAATAATTTCTCTCCAGTTTTAAATAGTTCAAAAATTCACGTAACGCCTTATTCATCTATTTCTTCCTTATATTTTAGGATAGCACAAATCGCATTATGTATTACCGAATCTTTTTTGTTTTTATCATAATTTCGTAAAATTTGAAAATTAGCGTTCATTGGTTGAAAGTGATCCTTTGAACCAAGATGTAAATAGTTAAAAAGCGACCCAATCATCGTCTCCGTTGGAGGTAAAATCATAGGCTTTTTTCGAAGTTTGAAAAGAGCGTTTACTCCTGCAAGTAAGCCCATAGACATACTTTCAACATATCCTTCTACTCCTGCAAGTTGACCGGCAATAATAATCTTGTTATTAGCTTTTAATGACAAATCTTCATTTAAAATGGAGGGTGAATTCAAGTAGATATTTTTGTGCATGAGACCATATCTAACAAACTTTGCGTTTTCTAAACCTGGAATGAGAGAAAAAACTCTTTTTTGTTCACTATATGTAAGGTTAGTTTGAAAACCAACTAAATTATAAAGTTTTTCGTAATTATCTTCCTTTCTTAACTGAACAACCGCATAACTTCTATCATTTTTATCTCTCCAAAGTCCTTTTGGCTTCATGGGTCCAAAACGTAAAGCATCATATCCGGAACGGGCTATTTCTTCAATCGGCTTACAGGCTTCAAATAAAGGAACATCAAAGTCATGTGTCATGGCTTTTTTAGCCTTTATTAATTCATTATAAAATTTGTCGTATTGTTCTTTGCTCATTGGAGCGTTTAGATAACTGCCATCCCCCTTATCGTATCTATCTTTTTTGTACAAGATTTTCATGTCCAAAGAACTTTTTTCAACTAAAGGTGCACTCGCATCGTAAAAATGTTGATGCTCCTTACCAGTTAATGATACTAAATTCGATAATAATGCAGGCGATGTTAAGGGACCTGTCGCAATAATCACTACGCCATCTGGAATAGTCGTAACTTCTTCATTAATAACAGAAATATACGGATTTTGCCTTATAATTTCATCAATTTTCCTAGAAAATAAGTCTCTATCTACGCTTAAAGCTTGACCGCTTGGAACACTATTTTCATCAGCGGTTTTTATACAAATAGAATCAAGTTTTCTAAGTTCCTCTTTTAGCAATCCACATGCGTTATCAATGTTATTGCTTTTTAATGAATTTGAGCAGACAAGTTCAGCAAGAAAAGGTGTGCGATGTGCTCCAGTTTGTACAAAAGGACGCATTTCGTATAATTTAACTTTTACGCGATGATTAGCTAAAAAATGAGCTGCTTCTACACCTGCTAATCCACCACCAATAATTGTTACTTCATCCATAAAAGCTATGCCGATTTTTTCTTAAAAGATTTTCGTTTTAATATCGCCTCTTGATGTTTACATTTTGGATAATTAGTGCACCCTAAAAAATAACCATACTTTGATTTTTTCTTTACCAAGAAACCATCTTTACATTCAGGGCACGGCTTAACGTATTCAGAGGAATCATATTCCTTTTTAACATTTTTTGTTTCTTTTATTACAGGTTCTTCTTTTTTAATAAATTTACATTTTGGATAACCGCTACAAGCGACAAAAATTCGACCTTTTTTATCTTTTCTTTCAACAAGCGGCTTACCGCATTGAGGACAGTTTTCACCAGTATAAACAAGGGGTTCTTTTTTAATATACGTACATTGCGGAAAATTGGAGCACCCAATAAATGATCCTTTAGGAGTAGTTCTCTCAATTAAAGGCGCGCCACAGACAGGGCATAATTCACCCGTCTCTTTAGGTTTTTTTGGATAAATTTTCTTATAAGCATCTTCAACCTGTTTTACAAAAGGATAATAAAATTCGGAGATTGTTTGTTGTTCTAATGATGCATCTTTTGATATTTTATCGAGATTTTCTTCCATCCTCGCTGTGTATTTTGCACTTACAACATTATGAAAATATGAGTCTAGAACGTCGGAAGTTAATTCACCCTGTTCGGTCGGAGTCAAGATTCCGCCTTTAGATATAACATACTTCGATTTAGCTTTTAAAGTAGATATTGTCGAAGCATAAGTAGAAGGACGTCCAATACCAAGTTCTTCCATAAGATTGACAATTTTGGCCTCACTATATCTAGCAGGCGGCATCGTCATTTTCTCCTCTTTCACAACATTTATTAGATAAAGTGCATCGCCTTCTTTAAGGCTCGTTAAAGTTGGATTTGCTTCAGCTGAGTTGTCGTCTGGTTCGCTATAAATAATAGAATAGCCTGGAAAAATTATTCTACTTGTCGAAGCAGTAAAGTTGATATCAGCGGCAGTAAATGTGATCGTTAGTATTTCATCTTTTCGTGGCGCCATCAAAGAAGCTTGAGCACGTTGATAAATTAGTTTATACAGATTAAATTCTTCTTTTGATAGATATTGTTTCACGCTATCTGGGGTTCTGTGATTACTCGTCGGTCTAATAGCTTCATGTGCTTCTTGTGCTAATAACCCTTCGCGTACTTTTGGGTGACCTAAATAATTTTCACCATAATTTTCTTTAATAAAATTTGTCGCACGATTGATAAATGTTTCAGAAAGTTGAGTGAAGTCAGTACGCATATATGTGATAAGACCAACTCGTTCATCATTGCCTAAATTAATACCTTCATATAACTTATGAGCAATATCCTGAGTTCTTTCTGGAGTATAGCCAAAATGATTAAAGGCTTCTTGCTGCAGAGTGGACGTCCTAAAAGGTTCTTTACTTTCTTTTGTACGCACACTTTTCTTGATTTTGCTAACGAAGATTGGACTATTTCTTAATGTATTCTCAATGTAATTTGCTCTTTCTAGATTTGGTAATTCTTCACTATTTTTTGAACGATCCAAAATAGAGACAGATATTTTCTTACCGTCTGAGGTTTTTAACTCACCTTTTAAAGTGTAATAGGGTTCTGGTTTAAAATTTCTAATTTCTTTTTCATGATCGCATATTAATTTTAATGTAGCAGATTGCACTCTTCCTGCCGAACGTGAATCAATCTTTTTTGATAGTAGTGAAGAAAGTTTAAACCCAATAATACGATCGATGATGCGTCTTGTCTCTTGAGAAGCGACAAGATTCATATCAATATTACTTGGGTGATTAATTGCGTCAGTAATGGACACGCGCGTGATTTCGTGGAAACGTAGTCTTTTAGTTTTTTCGATGTTGAGATATAAAAGCCTTGCTAAATGATAGGCAATGGCTTCCCCTTCACGGTCAGGGTCGGTAGCGAGTATTACTTCATTCACTTGTTTTTTTGTCGCTAAAAGATCCGCTAAAACGCCCTTTTTATCCTTACTAACTATATATTTAGGAGTAAAACCGTTTTCTACATCTATACCAAGACCGCCTTTACCACTCGTTGCTAAATCACATATATGTCCTAAAGAGGCTTTAACGATGTAGTTATCCCCCAAGTAGCGAGATATGGTATGACATTTAGCAGGTGATTCAACGATGATGAGCTTTTTATCTTTCTTGGCCATGACTAAAAATATAGCGAGGCAATCTAGTATTGTCAAAGAAAAAAATAGAATCTTCTTGTGTATTTAAATATTAAATAAATTTTTCTTGCAAGACTAGCAAACGTTATTATTACTTTGTCCTTTTGTAAAAACAATATCAGCGACGTCATTAAAATTTTCGACGAGAAATGCTCCATCTTTTATTAATTTATTACAACTAGAATCTTCATCAAGATGGTAAGGTGGACACATGACATCCTTGCCTTGCTGAATTGCATGATTTGCAGTGATAATACTTCCTGAACGAGATTTAGCTTCGACGACTAGTAAAGCATCGCTTAAAGCAGCTAATAAGCGATTGCGCATGGGAAAATGTTCGTGTGCAGGTGATTCAAAAGAAGGATATTCGCTCAATAGCAGATGATGTGTTTTTATCTCTTCGTATAAATCAATGTTTTCTACAGGATAACATCTATCTATTCCTGATCCTAAAACTGCGATTGTTTTAGTATCATGCATCAATGATAATTCATGTGCTCGTGCATCAATACCTTTTGCTAATCCAGATACAATGGTCATCGATTTGTCTAAACCACTCAACAGTTTATCGATACATCTCTTTCCATAGTCTGACATATCTCTTGAACCTATTACACCTAAACGTTTCACGTTATTATTTGCAATACTAATATCCCCATAATAAAAAATACAAAAAGGTGGTTGATAAATGTTTTTAAAACAAACTGGATAATCTTCATCAATTATAGTCACAAAATTTGATTTAATATTTTTTATCGTCTGTTCGACAATTTTCTCATTCAAAGGCTCTTTTCTTTTGATTGCACTATAAATGTCTTCCCAATTGCCTTTATATTTACAGGCAAGATATGCAATTATGTTACGACCTTTCATCACTTTTAAAAACCTCTTTCTACTTATTCAATACACAAAAAATAGGAAAGAGGGACAAAAAATCAAAAAAGAGTTATTTTTTTAAATAATATATCTTTAATAGGTTTATAAGAATATCTATGCACGCCTTCGATTGGTCCAAATTTTTCTAATGCTCCTAAATGATCTTTTGTGCCATATCCGACATTCTTACTAAAATTATAATTAGGATATTTTTCACTAAGTTCATTCATAAATTCATCTCTTAAAACTTTAGCAACTATCGAGGCTGCTCCAATAGATAATGATTTCGCATCGCCATGTGTTATAGGAATCGTTCCATCAACAGGCATATAATCAACTAAAACTTCCTTATAAGAAACAGTCAATTTTTTAATAGCGTCTTTCATCGCTGATAATGTCGCTAAATATATATTTGCCGAATCTATTTGTTCAGGAGTCACAATACTAATGGAATATTCAATGCAGTTACTCAAGATTTCATCTTTTAATTTTTCTCTTTTTTTCTTGGATATTTTTTTAGAATCATCAATTTCAGGATTATCGTAATTTGGATTTAATATCAATGCGCAAACGAAAAGTGGACCAGCTAAACAACCGCGTCCCACTTCATCGACACCGACGATTAAATCATCATTATTTTTGCGATAAAAATCATCAAATTGTTTCTTTTCGCTCATATTCAATTTCTAAATATGTCTTTCCTATCATGCCTTTTCGATATTCATATAGAAAAGTTGACTCTGCTTTTTCAATATCTGTATAACCGCGTTTAATCATTAGATTATTAAAAAACCTATTTAAATCGTTCGTTTGATATATTTCTTCGCCATATCTCTCTAAAAGTAGCTCGGAATAATATTTGTCTAAGTATTGTAAAAGGTGGTTAGCAAGACGTGACATCGGTAAAATGTTTTGTTTAATTGACCCTATGAAAGCGACGTTCATTGCCTCATATATGCTGGGAAATTGACTAGGTAATATACCAGGGGTATCGAGAAGCCAAAGAGTAGATTCTAATTTAATCCATTGTTCCCCTCGCGTTTCGCCAGGCTTATCTTGCACGCTAGCTTTTCTTTTTTTAACTAATTTATTGATGAGTGTCGATTTTCCAACGTTTGGAATTCCCACTATCATCGTTTTTAACGGCTGTGGTTTCATCCCTTTTTCTTTTTCTCTTTCCCACTTTGACTCACCCATCTTCTCGAGTTTATTTTTTAAGATGTCACTGGCGTGTTTATCTTTTAAATTAATGGCAATGCAATCTATGCCGCGTGACCAGAAATATTCTAAGTTTTTTTCAAGATATTTTGGGTCACAAAGATCAGCTTTAGCTAGAACATACAATTTTTTCTTATCGATTAAAGCTTGTTCTAAAATTTTATTGGAGGAGCTATGAGGTGCTCTAGCATCAAGAATGATTACAGAAATATCAACGATGGAAGTGCGCATTTTAATTTCTGAAAGCGCTCTTTTCATATGACCAGGAAACCAATGAATATTTTTTGCTTGTGGCATAATTATTTATCGTATTATTCAGTTGAGCCTAGTTTGATGACTGAATAACTTTCTCCTTTCTAGGCTATAATTTCTATATGCTGTGTACCTGTCCATAATTAT
>CALVPP010000017.1 GCA_944351395.1 uncultured Bacilli bacterium | reverse complement strand
ATAATAGGGACATTCGATTCTTATGATTTACTTGACATGTTTTGTATGTTTTTAGTAGAATAACACTCGCAATGAATATAATTGAGCCTCTGATAGACGCATCCAATTCAGATCCCCTGAGTAGCACGAATGAGTTACTAGGCGCGTTTGGGATGCCTTTTTGGGCTTCTTGGCTCGTCATCGTTATTTTACTTTTAGTAAGTGGTTTATTTTCCGCTAGCGAAAATGCTTTTTCTAACTGTAATAAATATCATTTTAAAGTGCTTGCGGATGAAGGAAAGATTACTCCGAAAATTATCGTGCGTCTCACAGATAAATTTGAGTCTACTTTAGTTAGTGTTTTAGTTGGTAACAATATTGTTCAAACCTTAATATCTACTATCAGCGCTATTCTCTTCTATAATATTTGTCAAGTTAACAACTGGGGTGAATCTATCGAAGTTATACTTTCGACCGTCGTCGTTGCTTTTGCAGTTTACGTCATAAGTGACACGTGTCCGAAAATTCTATCAAAAGCTATTCCTAATAAAATGGTCTACATCTTAGCATGGCCAGATTTTATTTTCTCGATTATTCTTTACCCTGTGATATTGATTTTTAAGGGTATCCTCACCCTCGTTCACAAGATGTTTAAAATTAAAGAAGATAACATTTTAACTAAAGAAGATTTCATCGAGAAAGCTGATGAAGCGGTGACTGATGAAAATATCAATCAAGAAGAAGAGCAACTTTTTAAACCTGAGGAGATGAAAATATTCGATAGAGCGTTTATTTTTGATCAGATTAAAGTTGAACAAGTCTTAACTCCTAAAGAAAAAATAGTTTCATTCGACATTAATCAATTGACTAACAAAGTACTTAATAGTTTAATTATGTCCTCTAAATTTTCTCGTTTCCCTATTTATGATGAAGATAAAGACAATATCATTGGTATTTTAAGTGTTAACACTTACTTTAAAGAATATAACGAAGATCCACATCTTGACATACGTTCTATTCTTTTAGAGCCTCTTTTCTTCAACAAAGACGCTAAAGTTAAAGAAATTTTTGAAAAATTAAATGAAGAAAAAGTTCACATTGGTTTGGTGCGTGATGAGCAAGGTAAGTTGGTTGGCATGGTAACTATGGAAGATATTTTAGAAGAATTAATCGGTGAAACATCTTCGTTAGAGTCGTATTACCAAGCGAAGAGAGGAGTTAAATAACGTATGGATTTACTATATGTATACATTCCTCTCATCCTCGTTTTGCTCTTTTTAAGTATGTTCTTTTCTAGTGCCGATATGGCTTATGGTAGCGTTAATCACGCAAGAATTGCAAGACACTTAAGCGAACATCCTACTGGAAATTTAAGACGTGCAGAAAAATTATCGCGCGATTATGATAAGACAATTTCGACGATTTTACTTTTTAACGATACGATTAATGCTGCTTTAGACACTATCGCGACCATGGTTGGTGTCATCATCGCTACAAACGCATTAGGTATTAAAGATAACGCTCTTATCGATTCGTTTGGTCTTGCTGCATCTTTAATCGTTCTTATTTTGAAAATCACTTTTGGTGAGATAATCGCTAAATCCTTAGGTAAAATCTATAATTATCGCTTTGCTAATTTATATTCTGCTGTCATCACGGTTTGTTATTATGTTACCATTCCCATCACCTTCCTCGTCGGTGGCTTTGGAACGATTGTCTGTTACCCTATTACACATAGTGTTAAAGAAGTAAAAATTAGCGATGATGAGTTACACGAGATGATAGATGAGGGTGAAGAAGAAGGTATCATTGACGAAGATAAGGCTGAATTATTGCGTGGCACAGTAGATTATGCATCTACAGAAACTTATGAAATTATGACTCCACGTGCGAAAATATACGCTATCGACAAAGAAGATAGTCTAGATGATATTTTGGCTAATCCTAACACGTTCAATTATTCCCGTATTCCCGTTTATGAGGGGACGATTGATAACATCATCGGTTACGTTCGTTCAAAAACTCTCATTAGATTAAAACTTGAAGGTAAGACAAATGACATCAGCGATATCATCGAACATATTCAATTTTTCCCTCGTACGACTGAGATTAATGATGTGCTAAATTATTTTAAGAAAGAGCACGAATTTATCGCTATTGTTTTAGATGAATATGGTGGCACAGAAGGTCTCATTACTCGTGAAGATATCATCGAAGAAATTGTCGGTGAAATTTGGGACGAAACCGATGATATTGAAGAACCTTTTGTCGAGCGTAATGACGGTAGTTACATCATCGATGGTGGAATGAATTTAGAGGACTTTTGCAATCTTTTTGATATAGATTTTGAATCTTTAGATACAGAATATGTGACGATCGGTGGTTTTATCATTGAACTTTTGGATGATAAATTCGCCAATAAAGGTGATGAATTAAACTTCCAAGGTGTAAACATGAAAGTGATTGCTCTAGGCAAACATCACACCGTGAAGAAAATACTATGTAAAAAAGAGGAAGTAAAAGAAGATTAATTATTTGTAAGTGCACATAATTTTCTTGATTATGACATGTGTGTGAATATAATCAAATTATCTTTGGAAGGTGAAAATTATGAATATAAAAAAAGTGCTCTTGATACCATTACTCACTCTAAGCCTTGTTTCGTGTGGGACGACTGATGGACCAGACGATTTAGGTGATGAGTTTGCTTATACTTACGATACGAATAGCGAAACGTATACTTTTGTCGCATATGGTGGTGATGAGACCTCGATTACCATTCCTGGAAGTTACGATGATGGTACGAATGGTGTTCACCCCGTTTCTACTATCGCTCTTGAATGTTTGATAGGTAATTCCACTGTCAAAAACATCGAAGTAGGAGAAGGAGTGGAAACGATATCTTCTTATGCCTTCGCTAATAGTGGTATTGAATCTATTACACTTCCTTCATCTTTAACTTCCATCGGCGATGAAGCATTTAAAAATTGCACATCTTTAAAAACTGTCTCTATTTCTAGCGAAGCCAATGTGACGTTAGGAGTGGAAAGTTTTGCTAATTGCACTTCTTTAACTTCTTTTACACACCCATATAATATGGTCGATACAACTGTTCCTGAAGGAGCGTTTTCTGGGTGTACTTCTTTGAGAACTTTCACCTTTTCACCTTACACGTTAGAAATTGAAGATGATGCTTTTTACGGCTGCACATCTTTGACGACACTAAATAACTTCAATAATTACATCGCTGATATTGGCGAAAGAGCTTTCTATAATTGTTCTTCTTTAGCCATCGAATCATTGCCTGATGGCATTTACACGATTGGTGACTATGCGTTTTATAGTTGTAATAGTTTGACTAGTGTCATCCTTCCAGACGATTTACGCATGATTGGTGAATTTAGTTTTGCTATGTCGTCTAATATTGATGAAGTAGTGCTAAACGCTAATGTGGCTTACATTCCATCTACTGCGTTCGTCGGCTTACCTCATCTTGAGATGTTCGCTTTTGCTAATAGCGTAGAAAACGTTCATTATGAAGTAGTAGATGGTGTCTTGTTTAACGATGATGTTACGACGCTTGTTACATATCCTGGTGGTCTATTAGACGCTAATTATGTCGTGCCTAGTAGTGTAAGCGCTATCGAAAATTATGCATTTTACGAGACTCAATTGACATCTATCGATTTTTCTCTTACTTCCATTACGAGTTTATCTCATAGTGCTTTTGCTTATTCTAAGTTGACATCTATTACTTTGCCGGCGAACGCTAATGTGCATATTGAAAGTTACGCTTTTTATCATTCAAGCGATTTAGAACAAATTGTTAATAGTAGCAGTGTGACTTATATCGAAGCTTATGCTTTTTCTAATTGTGATTCTTTAGGAACTGTTGCTCCAGTTGAATTTGAAAATATTGAATATGTTGGTATGTCGGCTTTTAGCGGTTTAAGTGCTGATAGCGAAATTCATTTCGGCTGTCCTGAAACTGCTACGAGCGGATGGGATAGTTTATACGATATAAATAGTGAGGCTCGATTCGTCTTTGCTAATAATTAGCCTATGAAATTTAAGTTCACCCATCTTTTCTTATTATTAACTGTATTAATTCCTCTCTCTGGATGTCACATTTTTGGTCTTAATCGTTTTATTCCTTATACTGATGTGATAGAAGACGATGACACTTTTGAACGTATCGATGGGGACGGATATTACAAGCCTGCTTCTTATTTGCCTATTTCTTATTACGATTGTTATACAAGAGAAGAATCTACACTCAACAATTATTATGAGATGTTTTCTACGAGGACTAAGAATTACTGGAGAAGTGGTCTTGATAGTGTTGGTACGCAAAGGTTACTCGTCATTCCTGTAAGTTTTAGAGACTATTACATTACCGCAACTGGTAGGTCTGAGGAAGAAACTAAAACTACTTTAGAAAACGTTTTCTTTGGAGCGAAAGAAGCGACCAGTTTTGAAAGCGTTGCGAGTTTCTATAATAGGACCAGTTATGGAAAATTTAAACTTGAAGGAAAAGTGAGTAATTGGTTCCAATATCCGCGTACTGCAGAGGATTTAGAAAATTTATCTAGTGCAGCGACTTACGAAATCGCTTTGGATGCAGTCGAATGGTATTTTAAATCCCACCCAGAAGACAGAACTTATTTTGATCAAAATGGTGATGGTAGAGTAGACGCTCTATACTTGATTTATTCTTGTCCGCCTGCGGAAAATGGTGCTAGTTCTAATTCAATTTTTTGGGCATACACCGTTTACAACAATACGAGTTCTCTTATCGGCAATTATTCCTGGACGAGTTATTATCAATTAAATGATGATATTGGCTATGCAGATGCACGAGTGCTCATCCATGAGACAGGACATCTTTTTGGCTTACCAGATTTATATAATACGAATGGTGGTACGATCACGCCATCTGGCAGATTAGACATGATGGATTATTCGATTGGTGATCATAGTTCGCTCATGAAAATGCTTTTAAGTTGGACTAGACCTTACGTCGTTACCGGTCCAACTCGTTTAACTTTAAGACCATTTACCACTAGTGGAGATGTCATCTTAATTCCTCATCCTAGTGGATGGAATGGGTCGATGTTCGACGAATATCTATTAGTTGAATATTATGCACCTATTGGTTTTAATTACCCTAGTTCTTACATTAGTTTCTATACGGGTGATGGTCATTATGAAAGTGCATCTATGCCTCCAAGACCTGGCGTTAAAATATATCACGTCGATGCAACTTTAGGTTATTTTCATGTCACTAGTGCCGGTTCTACTTCTTTCCTTCATGAGGTAGATGAAACATATCGTCCAAGCGATGCTTCTTTTTGGTTAGATTTAGCTTATTCCAATAATTCAAATACTCACCCTTTGTATCTTCTTCTCGAGAAGAGTGAATCTAATCGTTTCCTAACCACTGGTGGAACGATGGATATGACTTCTTTGTATTTAGAGGGCGATAATTTTGGTGAAGAGACTTATTCTGATTTCACATTCTATGATAATACGCCTTTAAATATTTCGATGGACGTCGTAGATATGAATAATTACGAAGTTACTTTAGATTTTGACTTTAAAGTCATTAACGAATAATTGAGTTATGTTCATTAGTGTCATATGAGTTATGAAGATGCTTGCATCTTATTTTTTTATGAGTATTCTATAGAACATGAAACTAAGTAAGTTAGAACATGCACCTTATACATTAGCAATGGAATTATGGAACGCAATTAGTCACGGGCTAGGTGCGCTTTTTGGAGTCGTAGTCATCATCTTGACGATGTTAAAAATAAATGGTGTCTACCCATATTTGTCTTATGTTGAACATGATGTCATGTACGTCATGAAAATGGTGACGTGTCTTTTTTATGGTATATCGATTATCGTCTGCATGACCGTTTCTTGCGTCTATCATTCATTAGCAAAAAATAAAGGAAAAAAAGTGATGCGTATCATCGATCATGCGATGATTTATTTACTCGTAGCTGGAAGTTACGCTCCATTTTGCCTCGTCGGCATGATTGAAAATGAAGCGTTGTTATGGAATATTCCTGGTACGTGGTGGAGTGGTTATCTCATTTTTGCATTATCTTACGTTTTCATCGCTATCGGAGTTACTTTTTCTAGTATCAACATGGTGAAATTTAGCGTTTTATCGAT
The DNA here is from genome assembly GCA_944351395.1 of uncultured Bacilli bacterium. Lineage (GTDB taxonomy): Bacteria > Bacillota_I > Bacilli_A > RFN20 > CAG-826 > CALVUG01. The sequence continues at coordinate 17,828 of CALVPP010000017.1, read as the reverse complement.
GGTGATGTATCTTCTTGGTGGTGGTGCTATTATCCTCAATGTGACAGGTGCTTATAGTGCGTTTGGCCTCGATGGTTTCTTGTATCTTGTTTTTGGTGGCGTCGCCTTTTTTATCGGAGCGGCACTTTATGGCATTGGTAAGAAAAGATCACTCTGGTGGCACACTGTCTTTCATTTTTTTATTCTTGCTGGCATCATCCTACATTTTTTAGCTATCTATCTCGCTGTCTTATAATTTATCGTTATGAATGGTCTTTCATTTTCTTATTTATAATAAAAGTAATAAAAATTATTGTTGCAACGATTTATGCCTTAGTGTAATATTACAATTTGCGTGTTCGGAAAGGGCCGTCACTCTTTTTTAAAAGGGCTCATTGACACGCCCGGTATTGTGAACACAGTTATTAGGAGAAAGGAAGCTCAATATGCCAACAATTAACCAATTAGTGAGACATTCCCGTACAAAAGTGACTGGGAAGTCGAAAGCGCCTGCTCTCAATAAAAGATGGAATTCACTCAAGAAAAAAGAGTTGAATCAAAATGCAGCGCAAAAGAGAGGCGTTTGCACTCGTGTGGGTGTCATGACGCCAAAAAAACCGAACTCCGCTATGCGTAAGTACGCTCGTGTAAGATTGTCCAATGGTTACGAAGTGACTGCTTACATCGGTGGTGAAGGACACAACTTACAAGACCACTCGACAGTTATGATCCGTGGTGGTCGTGTCAAAGACTTACCAGGTGTTCGTTATCACATCATACGTGGTACCTTAGACTGTGCTGGTATTGAAGCTCGTCGTCAAGGACGTAGTTTATACGGCACGAAAAAACCAAAATCAAATGATTGATGGGAAGGAGGAAATGATTTATGCCAAGAAAAGGTAATGTAAGTAAAAGGGATGTTTTACCAGATCCCGTCTACCATTCAAAATTAGTCACCCGTCTCATCAACCGTATCATGGTCGATGGTAAGAAGGGTACTGCTCAAACGATTCTTTATGAAGCGTTTAAGAAAGTGGAAGAGAAGACTGGCAAACCAGCGATGGATGTCTTCGCTACCGCTATCAATAACATCATGCCGACAGTCGAACTAAAAGCGAGACGTATCGGTGCAACCAACTATCAAGTTCCTGTTGAGGTTTCGAGCGAACGTAAAGTGACTCTCGGTCTCAGATGGCTCGTCTCTTATTCACGTTTAAGAAACGAAAAATCGATGGATGATAGACTTGCAAACGAAATCATCGATGCCGCGAATGGCACTGGTGCTTCCGTCAAGAAACGTGAAGATACTACGAGAATGGCTGAAGCTAATAAAGCTTACGCTCATTATCGTTGGTAATGCGAGGTATATTTCATTATGGCTCGCGAATATGATTTAGCTCATACCCGCAATATTGGCATCATGGCGCACATCGATGCTGGTAAGACGACGACCACTGAACGTATCTTATTCTACACTGGTAAGATTCATAAGATTGGCGAAGTCCACGAAGGTGAAGCGACGATGGACTGGATGGTGCAAGAGCAAGAAAGAGGTATCACGATTACTTCTGCTGCAACTACGACCTTCTGGAACAAACATCGTATTAACATCATCGACACTCCTGGGCACGTCGACTTTACAGTTGAGGTGGAAAGATCTCTCCGTGTTCTCGATGGTGCGGTTACTGTTCTAGATGGTAAAAATGGTGTTGAACCTCAAACAGAAACAGTGTGGAGACAAGGCTCAAAATATGGTGTCCCACGTATTGTCTTCGTCAATAAACTTGATGCGACTGGTGCTGATTTCGACATGTGTGTTGAAACTCTTCACTCTCGTCTTGCTGCGAACGCTTGTGCTGTCCAATATCCTATTGGTATAGAGCAAAATTTCAAAGGTATTATCGATATTATCAAACGAGAAGCTTGGATGTATAACGATAAAGACATCACTGCTCTTCCGACGAAGATTGAAATTCCTGAAGAATATAAAGATAAAGTTGAGGACTTACGTCAAAAATTATTAGAAGCACTCGCTGCCTTCGATGACGATTTCATGCTCATGATTTTAGATGGCGTTGATCCTAGCGTCGAAGAAATTAAAGCGATGATTCGTAAGGCTGTTCTAACTGGTGAATTCTTCCCAGTGTTCTGCGGTTCAGCTTATAAAGATAAAGGTATTCGTCTTCTCATGGATGGCGTCATCGATTATCTTCCTAGCCCACTCGATATCGTTCCTCAAAAGGGAACCGATGACAAGGGTAATGAAATTTCTTGCCCACCAGATGATAACGCTCCTCTTGCTGCGTTAGCGTTTAAAATTGCTACCGATCCATTTGTTGGTCGTCTTGCATATGTACGTATCTACTCAGGCACTATGAATAGTGGTTCCTACGTGTTAAATTCGACACGTGGTACGAAAGAAAGAGTCGGTAGACTCGTCCTCATGCATTCCAATCACCGTCAAGAAGTTCCTTGCCTTTATAGTGGTGATATCGGTGCGGTTGTCGGTTTCAAATCTACGACGACAGGCGATACGATTTGTGATGAAAGAAAAGTTGTCGTTCTAGAGCAAATGGTATTCCCAGAACCTGTCATCGAAGAAGCAGTGGAACCAAAGACCAAAGCTGATCAAGAGAAGATGAATATTGCCCTTCTCAAATTAGCAGAAGAAGATCCGACTTTCAAAGTTCATACGAATTCAGAAACTGGTCAGATGATCATCGCTGGTGTCGGTGAACTTCACCTCGATATTATCGTCGACAGATTACGTCGTGAATTCAACGTTCAAGTCAATGTTGGTGCTCCACAGGTTGGCTATCGAGAAACTATTAAAGCGACAGCTGAGTGTGAAGGTAAATACATTCGTCAATCCGGTGGTCGTGGTCAATATGGTCACGTTTGGATTAGATTTGAACCAAACCCTGGTAAAGGTTTCGAATTCGTCGATGCAGTCGTCGGTGGTTCTGTTCCAAAAGAATACATCAAACCTACTTGTGATGGTTTAAAAGATGCTTGTGAAAGAGGTCTCGTCGCTGGTTATCCTGTCATCGATATCAAAGCTACTTTATTTGATGGTAGTTATCACGATGTCGACTCTTCTGAAGCTGCTTATAAAATTGCTGCATCTATGGCTTTGAAAGAAGCGGCTAAAAAATGTCAGCCTGTCATCTTAGAACCAATAATGAAAGTGGAAGTTACCGTCCCAGAACAATATTATGGTGACGTCATCGGTGACATTTCTCGCCGTCGTGGTCAGATGACTGGCGAATCTCAACGCGGCAATGCAAAGATTGTCGAAGCTGATGTTCCGCTTGCAGAGATGTTCGGTTATGTAACCGATTTACGTTCCTTCACACAAGGTCGTGGCAACTACACTATGCAATTTGATCACTATGGTGAATGTCCACGTCACATCGCTGAAGGTATCATTAAAAAAGCTACTGGTGGTAAGTAATATCTAGGATATTGCTTTAATCACTCAAATAGGCTATAATCAAGAAACGAAATTGTTTCTAAAACAAAATTTAAGGAGGCTATATTAAATGGCAAAACAAAAATTTGAAAGAAATAAGGTTCACGTCAACATTGGTACGATTGGTCACGTCGACCACGGTAAAACGACTCTTACCGCTGCTATCACGACCGTCTTAGCCAAAAAAGGTGGCGCAAAGAAAACTAGTTATGATCAAATCGACGCTGCTCCAGAAGAAAAGCAACGTGGTATTACGATTAACACTGCGCACATCGAATACGAAACTGACAAACGTCACTATGCTCACGTCGACTGCCCAGGGCACGCTGACTATGTCAAAAACATGATCACTGGTGCCGCTCAGATGGATGGTGCTATCCTCGTCGTCGCTGGTACTGATGGTGTCATGCCACAAACTCGTGAGCACATCTTACTTGCTCGTCAAGTTGGTGTTCCTTACATCGTCGTCTTCATCAATAAGACTGACTTAGTCGATGACCCAGAATTATTAGACATCGTCGAAATGGAAGTCCGTGACTTACTTACTAGCTATGGTTTCCCTGGTGATGATGTTCCAGTCATCCGTGGTTCTGCTCGTGATGCACTCGATGAAAAACCAGGTGCTGAAAAAGCTATTCTTGATCTTATGGATGCAGTCGATACTTACATTCCTGATCCAGTCCGTGATCTCGATAAGCCATTCTTACTCGCTATTGAAGACGTCCTCACCATCACTGGTCGTGGTACCGTCGTCACTGGTCGTGTTGAACGTGGCGTCTTAAAACTCAATGATGAAGTTGAAATCGTCGGTATTAAACCTACGCAAAAGACTGTCGTCACCGGTATCGAAATGTTCCGTAAACTTCTCGATTCCGCTATGTGCGGTGATAACGTTGGTTGCTTGCTCCGTGGTATTAACCGTGATCAAGTCGTCCGTGGTCAAGTTCTTGCTAAACCTGGCACGGTTACTCCTCATACCAAATTCAAAGCTAGCGTTTACGTCTTGACGAAAGATGAAGGTGGTCGTCATACTGCATTCTTAACGAACTATCGTCCACAATTCTACTTCCGTACGACTGATATCACTGGTGTCATCACTCTTCCACAAGGTGTCGATATGGTCATGCCAGGTGATAACGTCGAATTAACTGTCGAACTCATCCACCCAGTCGCTATTGAAAAGGGTACGAAGTTCTCCATCCGTGAAGGTGGTCGCACCGTCGGTGCCGGTACAGTTAACGAAATCTTAAAATAATTTTCGTACCAATTTAAAGTTATATGAATGACTCCCCTCCGGGGGAGTTTTTTCATGTCTGAAATTTTATATTGTTGGTAGACGATACACATTCAATTTGTTCATTATATGCATTTAAAACACTTCTTATTTTCTTTATAGAAAAAAATCTTATATAATTATCGAAGTGGCTAATACAAAAAATAAGAAACAAAGCGTCGAAAAAAAAGAGATTTTGTTCACTGAAATGGTGGACGCTAAACCTTTGACGCGCTTTCTCGCCTTCATCAGTGATTTCGTTCTTCTCATCGTCTTAGGCGTCATCGTCTACAATGCAGCGGCTTTTCCTATCGCAAATGCCATCACTAATTTTGATCAAATGTTAATAGAAAGAAACGATGCACAAGAAGCGATGTATGACGCTATGGTTGACGCCCATCTTTTAACTTTTCATTTCGATGAAGATGGCATGAAGCAATATGATGAGTTAGATGCAATTTATGACGATTATCTTTTCTATAAAGTGAACGATGAAGCGAATCTTGAAGGTGATATGTTTTATTATTTTTATTTTGAACACGCTAAAGATTATTACGAGATGGATATAGATACTTTCAATAGGGAAGTATTAAAAGTTGGTAGCGAAGATTTTGATTTATTTATCGTAAAAAATCCTGGTGAAATAGGCGTATTAAAAGATGAAGTGAGAGTGAATTTAGAAGCCTATCTTAACGATTCGCAAACTGCCGAAGCTTTGAATACGAATGAAGAAATGCAAAATTTATTTTTAGCTAACTATAATTTTGCTTATTTTGATGTGCTCATGAAATATGATGTGAATTATATTACGCAATATGAACTTCACGAATCTATTTCGAATGACATTAGCTGGACTGTATCTATTCCTAGTGTCATATCTTTTACTTTTTCTGCTATCGTTTTATATCTTATCATTCCTCTCGTTTTTAGAAATGGTGAAACTCTTGCGAAAAAGATTCTTAAGATTGGTGTCGTCGATCGTTATGGATATCGAGTTAGTAAATATCAAACAATTATTAGATTCATCATCAAATACATTTTGCAAGTTGGTATATCTGTCTTCATGCCGATGTTTATAGTCGGTATAAATGAAATTTGGGGGCTACCGTTCTTATCTATGTTCGGTCAAACGATGAATATGACTACTTTATTCATTATTTCTTTGGCTTTTGGTCTCGTGTCTTCATTAATTTGTCTCATCCACAAAGAACATCTCGATTTAGAAGATTTAGCCGCTCATACGGAAGTGGTAATAGTGGAACAATCCGTCATTTTCAATTCTAGAAAAGAAAAAGAAGATTATTTGAAGATGATAGAAGAAGAAAAATTAGCAGAGGAAGGAGGCATCGTTCATGGCGGAAAAGAAGGAAAGTAATATTAATGTTACGGAAAACGAAGAAGAGAATGTTTTAGAAATTGAATATCCGAAAGCTTCTTTTTCTAAGCGTCTCATCGCTGCTATATTCGATATGGTTCTTTTCTCCATCGTCGCTTTCATGCTTTATTCCTATGGTTTTTCTTACCTCACTATGGTCATGCCTGGTTATATGGAAAATGTCGAAACTTTTACAGGAAGAAAGGCAGAGAGTAAACTCTTCAGCGATTTTTATGGTGATAATGATTCGACGTTGATTACTGACTATTATCGTCACGAAATTGCTCAAACAAGCGAAGACGACAAGATGGACAAGTATTGGGAAGCGAATGATGCAATTGAAGCAGCACTTACATCGTTTTACACTAATCCATCTTTTTACGAAGTTAACAATGGAATAGAAACGTACAATTTAGAAAAGATACCAGCTCATCAAGAACGAGGGACATATTTCCTCTATTCTGAAGATGGCTCTATCGTACGTGATTCGACTAAAACTGGTGAAGAGATGTATGAATTTTATCAGGCAGCCGTTAACTCTGCACTAAATTATCTTTATAAAGATAGTACTCTTATAAATTCTAGTCGTGTCATTACTTATTATCACATTTCAATGATTGCACTAGCGATTGTTATATCTGGTTCTATTTTCTATTTGATGTTCCCATTCATTTTCAAGAAGAACAGACAAACATTAGGAAAGTTAATTTTCAAATTAGGAGTGATAAGTGCAGATGGTCTTAGACCTAGTGGAGCAAGAACCTTTGCACGCTTTGCAGCGTTTTTTGGTATCGAAGTTTTAGTGTCTCTCGTCTCTTTTGCTCTTCCGTTAATCGTCTCTTTTTCCATGTTTGCGTTTTCTAAGACTGGAACTTCTTTGCATGATTATATAACCAATACATATGTCGTCGATATATCAACCTATAGCATTTACAAATCTGTCGATGATTTGAAGGAAAGTGATGCACATGAGCGCGACTTTGATATCAAACCTAAAGATGTCATTTACAGAAAGTAATTGTTTGTAAGTCAATTGGCTCATGTTTTCTCGTCTCTTAAAAATATCTTTGTAAAAAAATATAAGTATCTTTATAATTTAATTGTGAAAAGGAGTTACCTATGGAAATAAGATTAGTGAATCTTACTAAGGTCTTCCCAGGCAATCCGAAGAAAAATATCCCAGATACTCGCGCGGTCGATAATCTTGATATTGTCATCCCGGATGGGAAACTTATCGGGCTTTTAGGTCCGTCTGGTTGTGGAAAATCAACCACTCTTTACATGATCGCAGGTTTACTTGAACCCACGAGCGGTGAAATTTGGTTTGGTGATGAAGATGTGACACGTCTTTCACCTGAAAAAAGAGGTATTGGCCTCGTCTTCCAAAACTACGCTCTATACCCGCACATGACGGTGTATAAAAACATCGCCTTCCCTCTTACGAATTTATTAGTGGAAGAACCAGTTCTCGATCAGAACAAACAAAAAATACTCGCATTCTACAAAAAGCATGTGAAAGCTCTTCCTACTGATATCCCTACGCATAAGAAAGGGGAGACGGTTCATAACCCTTACACGAAGAAAGATGAAGTCTTGAAATTTGATTGTTCGCATATTGCTGGCGATCCGATTCTTGATGAAAAAGGCAATCAAGCTTACGTCACCCGTAAACGCCATCTTTATAAATTGGAGATGGATAAACTTATTCGTGAGACAGCTAAGCTTGTACAAATTGAACAATATCTTACTCGTAAACCTAATCAGTTGTCTGGTGGTCAACAACAGCGTGTCGCTATTGCACGTGCTCTCGTCAAACGTCCGAGAGTGTTACTACTTGATGAACCTCTATCAAACTTAGACGCAAGATTGCGTTTGCAGACGCGTGAAGAAATTAAACGTCTACAGCGTGATACAGGCATTACTACTATCTTCGTCACGCACGACCAAGAAGAAGCAATGTCCATTTCTGATGAAATCGTCGTCATGAAGTTAGGTGTCGAACAACAAAGAGATCATCCGCAAGAAGTTTATAATAATCCTCGTAACTTATTCGTTGCTCAATTCTTAGGAACCCCTCCTATCAACATGTTCGATGGTCACGTGAAAAATGGTGTCCTAACTATAGGTAATGATAAGATTCGTGATGATTTACCTAAAGATATTCCTGAACAAGATGTTTTAGTTGGTATTAGACCTGAAGGTTTCCTCGTTCCAGCTGTTAATAAAGAACATACTTTCAATATTCACGTCGATATGATTGAAACGATGGGTCGTGATATTTCTCTCGTCGGCAGTAATGAACATTGTTTAAAGCCGACATTTAAAGCAATTCTTGATGCGGATACAGAAGTGAAAGTGGGTCCATTAGCAGTTGGTGTTAAGCCAAATAAATGTTTCGTTTTCTATAAAGATACTGAGGAAAGGATCATTTAACCTTGGAACGCAAAAATAACTGGAAAGCTTGGCTCTATTTATCACCGGTCATCATTTTGATGGCAGTATTCACTTTTTACCCGCTCATAAATACGATCGGCATTTCATTTTTGAGAGATTATGATTATACGACTGGGGCGAATGCTGGTTTTACTTTCGATAATTTCGGCTATGTTTTAGGCTTAACTGGCATCGAAAGAAATGGTCAGATGGTGTTCTATACAGACGTCATCCGTTACGCTATTCCTAACACACTCATCATCGTCTTCGTCACAGTTCCTTTATCTATCATCGTCGCTCTTCTCATCGCTGTCGGTCTTAATTCTATTCGTTGGCTAAAATCTATTTTCCAAACCATCTTCTTCATGCCTTATGTCACTAACGCAATAGCGGTCGGCATGGTGTTCGCAGTCATCTTTGACTATAACGGTCTGTGGAATTTCTTATTTGGCATGAATAACACTTATTGGATTAATGGTGGTGCCTCCTCTGCAAATGGTATGTTTGCGTTGTGCGTATATATCGTATGGCACGCACTACCTTATAAGATATTAATTTTCTTAAGTGGTTTACAAAATATTGATAAACAATATTATCAAGCTGCACAAATTGACGCTTCACCACGTTGGAAGACGTTGATGAACGTGACTGTGCCTCTTCTTTCCCCACAAATTCTTTACATCATGATTACTTCGTTTATCGGATCGTTTAAAGAATATTCATCAATCGTCGGTCTGTTCGGTAAATCCGGCACCAGTGGTCAAGGTTACAATAACATGTACACTGTCGTTTATTACATTTATGATTCGATAAAAAATAATAATACGCACCTTGGTTCAGCTGCTGCCGTCATGCTCTTCTTAGTCATTCTTGTCTTTACTGTCATTCAGTTCAAGGTGTCTAAGACGAGGGTTCACTATTAAGGAGGAAATCATATGGCAGTATTACCATTTAAAAGAAAAAAGACTACTCCTGAAATCGTCGATACTGGCGCGATGAGTGGATCACAGAATGTCGATACGAAAAAACTTAAATTAGTTATCCGTGTCTCATCTTTATCTGTCGAATCAATTGAAAAAAGAGATCGCATTCTTAAGATTGTTTCAACAGTTCTCGTCTATGCGTTCCTTGTCGTCATGGCGCTTGTGATCATTCTCCCATTCTATTGGATGCTCATCACTTCTTTGAAGACAGATACTGAAATTCGAGCAACTCAGCAGACATTCTGGCCGCAAGAGGTTATGTGGTCAAACTATGCTGACTGCTTAGGAAGATTTAACTTCCCGCTCTATCTATGCAACACCTTAATCGTTGGTATCATTTCTACTATCGGTACCCTTATAACGACAATTTTTGCTGCATTCGCTTTTGCTCGTCTTGAATTTAGAGGTAAAGACACTTTATTTACCGTCTTCCTCATGACGATGATGATTCCAGGCGAAATGATGGTCATCACGAACTACATCACGGTTGCGAACTTGGGTATGTTAGGTGCTGACAATCCTGTTGGTGTCTTCGCGTCTATGATCGTACCCTTCTGGGTTAGTGTCTTCTACATTTACCTTTTAAGGCAAAATTTCAAACAAATACCTAACGAACTTTATCTCGCTAGTAAAGTCGATGGTAAATCGGACTGGAATTATCTTTGGAAAGTTATGGTCCCGCTATCTATGCCTACGCTCATTTCAATTTTCATCTTGAAACTCATGGGCGCTTGGAACTCTTACGTCTGGCCTAACTTAGTTGCGGATAATGAGAATTATCGACTTATTTCTAACGGTTTACGTACAGCATTTACGACGACAGCTGGTGATCCTGAATACGGTTTACAAATGGCCGCTACTGTGCTCGTCACCGTCCCATTATTACTTTTATTCATTTTCTTTAGAAAATACATTATGCGCGGCGTTGGTCGTGCAGGTATCAAAGGCTAGCCCTTTAACATAAATATAGGAAAGGAGATTTTATGAAAAAATCTAGCAAATTCGTATCACTTATGTGTGGTGCCTTATTAGCGCTTGGTGTCGCAAGCTGTGGACCTACAGATGATGACAGAATAAAAGTTACTTTCTGGCATACTATGGGCCAAGCAAATGAAGCTTTGGTCGAAGATATGCTAAAAGAATTTTATGCTGAACATTCTGGTATCGTCGTCGAGTTAGTAAATCGTGGTGGATATGATCAACTTCGTGACGCAATTAATCAATCCTTCCCCGCTGGCACGACGCCAACTATGGCATTCTGCTATCCAGATCACGTCGCTGACTATATGGAGTACGCTGTCGATCTTACTTCCTACGTGAATTCTACTGAAGAATTTGATGGCGAAACATTAGGTTTCTCGTTCGATGACGGTCATCACGTCGAAGAGGGTGTCGAAGTTTCTGGCGTCGATGATTATGTCGATGCTTACTGGGAAGAAGGTACGCAATATGCGAATGAAGGTATTTATTCAGCCGCATTCTCTAAATCTACTGAAGTTTTATTCTATAATGTTGATGTTTTTAAGGAATTAAAATTAACCCCCCCAACTATTTGGGATAATCCGGATGATCCAGATGATCCGACTTCCTTCACTTACGTCGCAAGAAAACTACGTGAATATGTCGAAGGTGAAGGCCTTGAATGGGGTGGCGATGATGGTTACCGTGCTTTAGGCTACGATAGTGATGATAACCTATATATTTCTTTCTCTGAACAACTAGGCATTCCATACACCTCGATGGATGAAACTGAACATTATCCCTTTGGTGCAAATGGTGGTAATGCTGAAGCGAAGAATATGGTTCAAACCGTTAAAAATTGGTATGATCAAGGCTATATCATTACTGGTGGTGTCTTAGGCGAAGGTTCTTATACTTCTACCTTATTTGCTGAAGACGAAAAGATTTTCATGTCCATCGGTTCTAGTGGTGGTACACGTTATAACATCACCAACAGTTTTGAAGTTGGTGTCGCTAAAGTCCCGCAATGGAACTTAGATAATGTGAAAACGATCTCTCAAGGTCCATCCATCTGTTTCTTCAACACTGCAAGTGAAGAACAATTGAATGCAGCTTGGCTCGTCTATCGTCACATCACTAATAGTGCAAATACTGCATCTTACGCTATTTCTACTGGTTATAGCCCAGTTCGTATCTCTTCTTATGATGTTGCTAAATATAAAGCTCACCTTGAAGGTGGAGAATTAAAAGAAGATGGCACAACCGTCCCTTACGCTGTCAATTCTGAAAGATGGTTACAATCAAAAGTTGCTAATATTACCATGACGATGGATAACGATTATTTCGTTTCTCCAGTGTTCAAGGGTAGTGCAGTTGCTCGTATTCAAGTAGGTAGTATCATCACTGACGTTCTTACTGGCGTTAAAACAATCGACGAAGCTTTCACTAGTGCTTATACTATCTGCACTTACGCTTAATTAATCCTTGAAAATAAGGAGGTATATCTATGAATAAAAAAATTCCAATGTTAACTTTAATGGGTGCATTTGTCGTCGGCATAGCTTCGGCTTGTGGACCGACAGATAATCGCATCGCTATTACCTTTTGGCATACACTAGGTAAAGCAAATCAAGCCATGCTTAATGATATGATTGATGATTTTGAGGAACTTTATCCTCAATATCGCGTTAGTGCTTCTAGCCAAGGTGATTATGATGGACTCCGTGACAAGATTTTAAATACCATAAGCGTCGGAACGAATCCAGACATGGCTTTCTGTTATCCTGATCACGTGGCTCGTTATTTAGAATCTAATTCTGTTATTGACATGACTCCTTACGTCAATGATCCTGAAGTCGGCTTTGCAGTAAGTGATGGAAGTCATGAAGAAAACGGCGAGACAATTTATGGTGCTGATGACTTTATTCAAGGTTATTGGGAAGAAGGAACCGAATATTCTGTCGAAGGTTTATATTCCGTTCCTTATGCCAAATCGACGGAAGTCTTGTTCTACAATAAAGATGTCTTTGAAGCTAATGGTTGGCCAGTTCCTACGAAATGGTTCAATGACGAAGATCCTGATGATTTGACTGCAATGTTCAATCTTTGCCGTGAAATTTATCAAGAGATGTATGATGATCCTGGCTTCGTTGCTCCACTAGGCTATGATAGTGATTCAAACTTATTTATTACCTTACATCACCAGATGGGTATTCCTTATACTCAACAGGCTGATACTCCTGAAGATCGCTATCCATTCTTAACTAGTCAAGCTTCGAAAGATTTAGTGACTCGTTTAAAAACTATTTACGACGATAGTGCAGTTCAAGGTGATCAATATGAAAAACATATGTTCGTGACGAAAGCGACGAATGGTGGTTCTTATACATCTACGTTATTTACCGAAGAAAGATGCTATATGTCTATCGGTTCTACCGGTGGTACGTCTTATAACGTCGGTTCTTTCAACATCGGTATTGCTAAGATTCCTCAACACAATGATTCTGATCCAGAACATCGTGGTGTCATTTCTCAAGGTCCGTCCATCTGTTTCTTCAATACGATGGATGATGAAACGCGTGATGGTGCATGGTTGTTCTATCGTCATATCACGAACGCCACCAATAGTGCACGTTATGCAATTCAAACTGGTTATGAACCTGTTCGTATTTCTTCTTATGAAACCGAACAATATGTTGAACACATTGCTGAACCAACTGAAGTAACTGGCGATAACTTATTTAGAATGGTTGCTCGTCTTACGAGAACGATGCAAGATGATTATTTCACTTCTCCTGTCTTCCCTGGAACCGATCTGGCTCGTGATTTAGTTGGTGGTATTTTATCTAACGTTTTACTTGGAACAGAAACGGTAGACGATGCATATAGCAGAGTTTATAGTGAACTAATGTTCCAAGATCAATGATAAGGAGGCTAAATATGAAATCTAAGATTAAATATCTTTTCCTTGGATTACTAACTTTTAGCCTCGTGCCAGCGATGGCGAGCTGTGATTCAATTGATCCTTACGCTCCATTAACGCCTGAAATCGATTATGTCGCACAAACTAAATTAACCCAAAATTATGTTGGTATGGATTTTGCGTCGCAAGGTATAGGGGAAGTTGATCTACGTCGTGCAGTTGATGGTGATACGGCTCACTTTTATCCTGTCGGTCAAACGAGAGGCGAAATTAAATTACGTTTTATCGGTGTCGACACTCCTGAATCGACTGGTCAAGTAGAAAAATGGGGCAAAGGTGCTGCTAATTTCACAAAGGATAAACTAGAAAATGCAACGCACATTGTCCTTAGTAGTGAATCTGATGCAATTAAACCGGCAGAACACGATTCGACAGGACGTATTTTAGGATTTGTTTGGGTGACTGATGTAGAAAATCCAACTCTAGATGATTTCAAACTACTTAACCTTTGGTTAGTACAAGAATGTTTTTCTTCTACGAAAGGTATTTCTGGTTCAAAATACGCTTCCGTTTTCTATAATGCTGACTTACAAGCACAAGAGATGAATCGTCGAATTTGGAATGAAAACGAAGTGGATCCTTTATTTGATCCTAATGAAGAGTTCCATCCTACGACAATTCAAGGTATCTACGATGCCTATGATGATGATCCTGATAACGTTGGGTATCGCGTGAAATTTGAAGGCACCATTTCTCGTATGACTGATAATGGTATGAACTTCTATTTGCAAGACACATTTGAAGAAAATGGCGAAGAGTTCACGATGGGCATTTATGTCTTCTCTGGCTATAAGAGTTTTGGATTCCAGGAAGGCTATAGGTTATTAGTATTTGGACGTGTTTCTGAATATATGAATAACCTACAGATTACTGATGTCAAATACAACAATGCATTCCCTTCTGAAGAAGATATTCAAATTCTTGATTACAACGCTGGAAAGATTGAACCACGTGTTCTTACACCAAACGAAATGGTCTCGGAAGATAATCGTGGTACACTTATGAAATCTAGTATGTCTTTAGTCGCCTATGATGGCTATGGCGGTACTGGTTCTTCTAATCCTACTGATGAAGATGCATTCACTTTGAATCTTTATGGTCTCAGCAGTGTGACAGTCGATGAGATGACCGGGGAAATTAAATATACAACTGATACGAGTCAATCTATTCAATTGCGTATTCAATCCACCGTCTCATTTAAAGAAGGTTTAGTTCCTGTTCGTAATTATGAATGGTTCTTAAACCGTCCATTCGATCTCATTGGTATCGGTTCACTTTATGTGAATGAATACACTGGAGCAGAAACTCCGCAAGTGCTCTGCGTGCAAGTCAGCGACTTGATGTGGATCACTGCAGAATCTCTCTAAATCACATCGAAATTAAAGAAAGGAGTCTTATTCGATGAAAAAATTATTTTTCCTCCTAGCGGCAGTTGCCATGTTACCCCTTGCTGGCTGCGGTAATACTGAACCTCCAGCACCAGAAGGACCATGGGACGAGCCATTAGTCCAAGGCGAGACGCCTATTGAGGATATCAAAGTTGGTACGGTTGGACTTGCTGCCACCGTCACAGTGCGCGGTACCGTCACCGCTACCGCAGGCAATAGTTTCTACATTCAACGTCACGATGAAGCTATTTACGTTTATGGCTATCAACCAGCAGAAGGTGCCTATGTTCCTGCTATTGGCAATTATGTCTCTGTCACTGGTACGGTCGATGAATACAATGGCTTACTTCAAATTGCTGACGCAACTGAGGTGACGAAAGTACAAGATGAAGGTGAAACTATTACGCCTCTCGCACTTACTTCTTTAACTCAAGTATCTGCACGTCATAGTGGTCGTATCGTTAGTTTTGAAGATGCTTCCTTCTATCATGGTACAGTTACTGTCGGAACGAACTCAAACGTCGAGGTCACCATTGGTGGTTCACGTGTGACGCTTCGCACCGATCGTTACGCTAGCGAAGAAACACAACAAGGTTTTGCTACTGCGTTAAATAATTTAAATTATCTTGACCTTGTTGATTTTACCGGCCCTCTTGGTTGGTATAATGGCGCTCAATTTGCCCTAGTTGATGGCGCAACTCTTACAAGTGAAGCCAATGCTGGTGCATTTGATCCAAATGATACGAATAATCAAGCATTAGCGTTAAATGCTCTCACTTATGACTTTATGACTGAGGCACAAATTTCTCAAAAGACTGATTTGACTGATTTCTCTTTTGGTTATGACGTCGTTTATACTGCTCAAATCGTCACTCCAGAAGGTGCTTTTGCCGATGTTATTTCTATCGAAAATAATACTACTTTAGTCATCGATTCACCGACTAGTGAAGAATGGGATGAATATGAGACTGAAACTGGCACGACTTTAGCTGCCATCATCGGTCGTATCAATGCTCAATTAACATACGAAGGACAAAATTATGGTTCCACCAAATCCTTCAACGTGCAAATTGCTTCCTTCGATCCTCAATATATGACGATTGAAGACGCCATTGAACGTGATGCCTCAGGCGGACTCGTCCATGGTGGTGAAGATGGTGTCATCGTTAGAGGTTATGTCACTAAAATCTTCTCTGACCTCAATGGTGCGACGATTCAAGATGGCGAATTCGCAATCTTCCTCTATCACATTGAAGATTACGATTGGCTACAAGTTGGCGACTTAGTCGAAGCAACTGGTGAATTGACTGAATACAACGGCGCACATCAATTGAACTTCATCGATAACATTGAAATTGTCGAGGATGAAATGATTGATGAACCAGTCGTTCTTAACATCACAACCGCTGATGAGTGGAATGCTAAGACTATGATGGATATTCACCGTATCGTAAATCTTGAAATGGTTTATGTTTCTGGTGAAGTGGCAGCTAGTGGACACTCTACTCTTAAAGTAACCGTTTATGGTGTTGATGCAAATTTATATATCAATTACCACGTTGGTACTACTATTCAATCTACATTCCGCACTTTATTTGAGAACGCTGAAGCTGGTGACACATTCGTCTACACTGGTACGATTGGTTATTATAACGATTATCAACTCGTTCCTTACGAAGTAACTGATATTGTCGCTAAATAAATTTAGTTTCAATTGAATTTGGAGCCTAGTGAGTTTACTTGCTAGGCTCTTTTTTATACAATGTATTTGATGAATAAGTTGTTGATAAGTATTTCATTGCTATTACCTTTTAGTGCGATGACGGGTTGTAGTCCTAATTCCATTTATACAAATTCACCTCTTTTAATTAGTGAGGTTTACTTTGGTGAATTAGTAAGTGAAGCAATCGAACTTTATAATTGCAGTGAAGATGATATTGATTTAAGCAATTACTCTATAGATATTTATCGAAACGCCGAAAAAGAAGTAAGTTATCACGTCGATTTAGAAGGTATATTAAAGCCATATAATACTTATGTAATTGCTAATTCTTCTGCTAGTGAAGAAGTAATAAATAAAGCTAATATTGTCACGGATCAATATCGTAATAATGGTGTTTATCCGGTTGTTTTAAAATGTGGAAATACAATAATGGATATCGTTGGTTCCGTTGGATATAGTGTTGATTATGCACATGGTCACTCATTGGTGCGCAAAGTAGATTATATGCAAGGCAAAAATGTTTTCGATGCATATGATTTTATTTGTTACAATCCTCTTAACATCGATCTATTAGGCAACGCGACGAATACTGTTACCCCTGATGAGTTGCTTGAAGGCCCAAAACTAGATGAAAAATATTTTAGTTATCCTTATAGTAGTAGTTCTCTTCTTGGTGGCGGAGGAGCAGTTCAAGTTCAATTAGATCATTCTATAGACGGCGATACGACAAGTTTTATTTACCCAAATTATCTTCTTGATGAATTGGGTATTAGACAAAGAACATCGATGCGTTATCAAAATGTCGATACACCAGAATCAACTCTTGAACAAGATCCTTGGGGCAAGGCCGCAAGTAGTTTTACGATGAATTTGCTCTATGAAAACATTAACGAACTTTACGTCCAGTCGTGCCTTGGTGGTGCGCTTCATGAAACATATGGAAGGCTTTTGGGGTTTGTTTGGGCAGGGGACACGCTCATCAATTACGCACTAGTGCTGAATGGTTATTCTTATTTGCTTCAAAATGAATTTATGGACATGTCCTATAAAGGAATCTCTTATTATTCTTTCATGTACAATGCCGAGCTTTTAGCGTCGCGACAAGGCTTAAAAATACATGGCGAATTAGATCCTAACTGGGATTATGAACTCGATGTACCGCTTTAAAAAAGAGGGGCAACCTGCTCCGATAAGATAAAAGTAGACACGCATAAAAAGTGAAGCTACTTTTTCTTTTAGTATGATTTGGTTAAAGGAGG
>CALVPP010000016.1 GCA_944351395.1 uncultured Bacilli bacterium | reverse complement strand
GATGTCGGTGATCAATTCAAGTTCCTCGACGCGAATGGTGAAGATATTGTCATCACTAACTACCGTGACCGTAACCCACAAAGCGATGCACAAAGTGCCTTCTACGTTGGTGATATGAGCCATGAAGATAATGTTGTAACCGTCAATTACGCAGGCACGTATGATTTATATCTAAAAGTGAGTGCAACTTCTTACGAACTTTGGGTCAGTGCATTATCCATCGTCCCTGATGGCGATGGTGAGTGGGCTATTGTCGGAGATGGTTCATTTGTAAGAGATGGTCTTACTTGGAACTATAACGGCGGAGTCATGATGGAATTAAATGAAAATTCATCTTTCGAAGAAGGTGAAGAATTCATGTTACTTAATCAACCATTTGAACAAGGCGATACATTCAAGATTTGTTCTTGGGATGGCGTCTGGGTCAATAGCGGTTGGGAACTTAGTGAAGGTAGTGCCTTCGCCGCAGGATTAATGACTACAGTAGACGATGGTTACGGTAACTATAATGCAGTTGTCGAAGTTACAGGCAATTACGATATTTATCTTAAGGTTTACGCTGATGCACCGACTTCACACTTCTCCATGTGGGTCGCTGCTTCAGCAGCTTAACCTTTAAAACTAAAATATTGGAGGATAACAATTGATGAAAAAAATATTACTCCCAATTCTTGGAGCGTTCGCCCTAATTCTAGGGGCATGCTCTAATCCAGGTCCAGACCCTGTCCCACCTGGAACGACTTACACCGTCACTTTTAAAAACTACGATGGTACCGTTTTAGACGAAGTAACAGTAGAACATGGTGGTGTCGCTATATATGAAGGCGAAACCCCAACTAGAGAAGCGGAAAGCGAAAGAGAAAGATTCGTTTGGACAGGTTGGGATGGTTCCCTCGCTAACATCCGTGAAAATAAAACCTTCACTGCGACATATGATAAAGATTATTACATTCGTTTCGTAAACGTCCCTCGTCCATATGAAACAGTGTTAGATGGTGAAGGCGAAGATGCTGAACAGGTCTTACCAAATACCTTACCAGATTATGATGATAGCGATGTCGTCTATGAAGCTTGGTTTAGTGGTAATGATCGCGTCACGTTTGAAGATGAAGAAAAATTAGTTCCATCGACCATCAAAATTAATGAACTCGACCAATGGGAATTACAAGGCTGGTCATATTTAAATGAAGACGAAGAATATGAAAATTTAAGAAGTTCAACTACTGCTTCACAAACTGGTGCAGTTGACCTATTCCCTTGTTATCGAGAAGATGCCAAAGACAAACCAGAAAGAATCGATGGTGTCCTCGAAGCAAAATTCATCAATTACGATTATGATGAACAATTAGATAACTATCTCTATCGTGATGGCGTTAACACGAATAACGAAGAACAATTCGCAGTCTACGGAGGCGAAACGCCAACGAGACCAGATGATGAAACAAATAGTTACGTTTGGCTAGGTTGGTATGTTGAAGGCGATACAGAAGAAAAATTAGTGGATTTAACTTCCTACGTCGTCGAAGATGACGTCGTCTTCGTCGCTAAATATAACGCTATCCCATTAGGCGAAACAGTCGATACTTTCACCGTTACTTTCGTCAACTATGACGATACCGTCTTATTCGTCGACGAAGTAAATGAAGGTGCTACAGCAGTATATGAAGGTGAAAAGCCAACTAGACCAGATGATGATGAATACACCTATACATTCGCTGGTTGGGATAAAACACTCACTAATGTACAATCTAGCTTTACGACAAAAGCTACTTATACACCCACTCCTATCGATACACCAGTGACTGGTGGTCCGATGGTCGTCTATGGTCCTGACTATAGTGTAGAAGATGGTCTATTACTCACTTTGAACGCTAATCAAACCGATCCTAATATCGCAAGCGAATATTACGCCATGGGTATCACTTTAGAACAAGGCGATACCTTTAAATTATTCGATAGTTCTTCAAACGCTGATATCGAAATCGATGATTATCGTAATGATTTAAATGACACTGCTGATTCTGGTAGTGCCTTCTACACAGGTGATGTTGCTTTAGAAGGTAATGTCATCACCGTGCAAAATGCTGGTGAATATCAAGTTTACTTAAAGACCTACGTCGAAAACGATTGGATCGAACTTTGGATTCCTGCTATCACTTCTGCCCCTGATCCTAATCCACCTGTCTCCACTGCTGATTATTACATCGTCGGTGAAGGTAGTTTTAATGGCACAAATGAACCATGGACAGTTGAAGGTGGTATTGCTTTAGAACCTAATGCAAATGCTGCTAGTGGCGTTGAATACATGTCCACTGGTACCACATTAGCAGAAGGCGATATTTGGAAAATCTACGATGTAGCCAATGAAACTTACGTCACGATGAACCAAATCGACAAAAGCACCAATTGTGCTTTTGGTCCAGTTAAAGATATGGAAGAAGTTAGCGATGCAGATGGTAATGTCAATTATCAAGTTAACGTCACTGGTGCTTATGATATTTATTACACGATTTATGATGATAGTACATCCACTCCTGATGGCATGTGGCATAAACTATATGTAGAAGCTGTGACAACTTACGTTCCACCAGTCGGTGAAGCAGAAAATTATGTCGTCGGTGCTGGTAGTTTTGTCAGTGAAGAATGGTCAGTGGCAGGTGGTGTAGCACTAAGTGAAATTAGTGATATTCCAGACGGAAAAGAACATCACGCTTCCGTCACCTTTGAAGTTGGCGACCTATTCAAGATTTGTTCTGCTGACGGCTCAAATTGGTATGGTAACAACGTTTGGGAAAGTGGCGAAGGTAGCGCTTTTGCAAGTGGTGCGATGGAAGTAAGTGATGGCGGCAATATTTTAGTAAATGAAGCTGGCACTTATGACATCTATTTTAAAATTTATAATAGCGGCTATGTGTCTACTTGGGTCGCTTTAGTTGCTTAATCTTTTAAGGAAAAAACATTATGAAAATTAAATTATTATCCGTTTTAGCATTAGCGGCGACTATGCTCGGCGCTTGCGCTCCAACAGGAGATGACACCGAATATAAAGTTACATTTGCTAATTACGACGAAACAGTCTTATTCACCGATACAGTGAAGGCTGGAGAAACTGCTGTTTATGAAGGTGAAACTCCAACTCGACCAAATGATAGTGAATATACTTACACATTTAGTGGCTGGGATAAAGATTTGACGAATGTTCAATCTTCCTTCACCACGACCGCACAATACACTTCCACCCCTATTGGAGGTGGCGAAGTGCTTGCGGGTTTAAATCTTATGGTCAATAACTCTACTCCTTATCCATTAACATTAAATGAAGGTAACACTGATCCAAACTGCGAAGAATATATGGTGACAGATGTCACTTTAGCAGTTGGTGATACATTTATCATCTATGACGCGGATGAAGATGAAACTGTCTTAATTACTTCATATCGTGATCAAGATGCCACAACGGATGCAGGAAGTGCATACTTCGTCGGTGATTTAACTCACGATGCAGCCGGTACTTCCACTGTCGTGACAGCTGGTACATATTCGATGTATCTTAAATTCTGGGCTGATGGTGCAATCGAACTTTGGGTCGGCGCTATCACTTTACCTGATCCAGCCGAAGATACGCTTTATATCGTTGGTGAAGGCCCATCCTTTACAGGTGCAACTTGGAACGTTTCAGGTGGCTTTGCAATGGATGTTAATCCAAATCCAGGAACCGAAGGTAGCCACGAATGGATGATTACGATGGATTTCCAAGTTGGCGATACTTGGAAAGTTTGTAACGAAGATATGTCCATTTGGATCGACCACAATGGTGAAAGTGAAGTATTCACCTCTGGTTTAATGGCCATTGAAAATACGAACGCTGTAGTCAAAACCGCTGGTAGTTATACCGTTTATGGCACACTTTATGCGGGTGGCGGAAAGTCTTCTTGGGTTACTGTCGCTGCTGCATAATTATTAATCAAAACTATAAAAACAATCTTTTATATAATATTTTGAAAGGAGCAAACGCTCATGAAACTTAAATTTTTACTATTAGGTTTAGTCACTCTTCTCGCTGTGGGTTGTGAACCCCCGGGACCGCCCATTCACGGTGATGGTGAATTTTTAGTCCGTTTCTTAAATTATGATGAGTCGATTCTTTATCAGACGAGAGTCGATTACGATGAACCAGCAGTTTATGAAGGTCCTACTCCCACTCGTCCTGATGACGATTTATATTCCTATACCTTCGCTGGTTGGGATCAAGATATAGACCACATCTATAGCGATCTTGACGTCCACGCAGTTTACGATTATGAATTGATTGGCGGTATGGACCCAACTGAATATGATGAATGGTGTGATTCTTGGGCAGAAGAAGGTCACTTATACATCCATTATCTTAGACCTGGTTCCACTAATGAATCATACGATGATTACGCCATTTGGCTATGGCAAAAAGCCCCACAGAACTTAGAAGGTACACTTTGGGGTGCAGATAATCCTAGCGTCTTAGAACATTATCATGCGATGAGCAATGGTTGGATGACGAATATCGGTGGCGAAGGGTCAAACATCGTCCAAAGCGGTCGTATCATGGACATCGATTTAACTCGTTCAAATATCATCGCTGGTCGTACTGGTTCGACAGTATCGTTCGAAGATGCGACATCTATCGGTTTCCTCATCATGCAAGAAGACAGTATGGGTGGAGAAACCCACTGGGTGAGCGATGGCGGTGCGGATACGTTCATCAACGACTTCCAAACCCATTGGCGAGAAAATGGAGCAATGCACATCTTCTGCGTCCAAGGTAATGTTGCTAATTACACGTTCGAATATTCAAAAGATATCGAAGTTAACCCGGTCATCAGCGACACCACTGGTCAATACCGCAGCACTTCTAACGTCGATTCTAGTACTGACTCATTCGGTATGAGTCCAACTGCTGAAGAATTTAAAGACTTAGGCGTCGGTTATCAAATATTCGTCGCAAGCTTCGCTGATAGCAATGGCGATGGTATGGGTGATATTCGCGGTATTATTAATTCCTTAGATTATTTAGACGATTTAGGCGTACAAGTCCTCTGGTTAACACCAGTACAATTATCCAATTCTTATCATGGTTACGACATCGTCGATTACTATCAAATCGATCCTAAATTTGGTACGTTAGACGATTATCGTGAATTATTATACGAAGCCCATGAACGTGGCATGAAAGTGCTCATGGACTTAGTCTTAAACCACACTTCGAAAAATAACGTCTGGTTCCAAAACTCCCAACGTGCAGTAAAAGGTGTAGATCCTTACGGTAATGAAATCAATTACCGTGACCTCTACCACTGGAAGTACGAAGGTGACTTAGTCGACCTCTATCAAAATGGTGCTTATACTAAGGTACCAGTCGAAAATCATCCAGATTGGTATCGTGATGGTGAATCGCACTACTACTATTATGGTAAGTTTGGTAGCGGTATGGCGGAATTAAATTACGATTGTCAAGCGACGAGAGACCTCGTCATCAACATGGCTAAATATTGGTTAGCTTTCGGTGTCGATGGTTTTAGACTTGATGCAGTCAAACACATCTACATGCGTGATGAAGTCGATGATTATGAAGGCGACATCATCATGGCTGATACTGGTACGAGAACGTATTACGATACTGAGACGATGCAAGAAGAAACGGTCGCATTCGATTATTCTAGCGATATGACGAAGAACGTCAATTTCTGGAAAGAATTTAATGCTGAACTTAAAGCCATTGATCCACATTGTTATTTAGTCGGTGAAAACTTAGATGGTTGGGGTGCAAGAATCGCTCCATATTATCAAGCCATCGATTCACAACTCGATTTCTCACTTTATTACCATACGCAAGAATACTTGTATCGTACTGCTACTGGAGGCGGAATGAAAGCGAGCTTTGCAGGTCAAACCCAAAATACGGAAACGTATTCGAACTTCGGTAGTTCTGGTACTTCTAATATTAATGGTATTCAGGTGCCAAAAGGTAATAGGCCTGATTACATCAACGCTCCATTCACCTCGAACCACGACCTCGCGCGTGCTATCAATAGTGTGAATGGTGAGACGCACGACAATAAAGTGACGATTACTGGTACTAGCCAACAAATTAACCGTGCTAAAGTACATGCAGCCGCGGTTATGCTTAACCCTGGCATCAGTTTCATCTATTATGGTGATGAACTCGGTATGAGTGGTAACTTAAATAAACATATCGAATTATACGATTACGCGAACAATGAAGATATGTGGTATCGTCAACCATTCAAATGGGGAGGCGAAAATGAAAGCATGACCGTCGATTATCAATTCGACCAATATCATGTCGAATGGGATGATTACAATGCTAGACTCGCCGATAGCGAAGCACAGTCTAATGATTCTAACAGTATGCTTAACCTCTATAAGGCATTAGCAGAAATCAAAGGTCAATATGGTCGCTTCATCTCTTACCAAGGCTATCAAGGTAAGATTGACGACTTATATGATTTCGCTGTCACGACGGAAAATGGCACTTTCCACGTCTACATTAACGCCGGTTACGCTAATCAATCGACGAGTGTTTCCGTAAGTGGTCAAGTTTGGGCGCTTAATGGAGCAGGCCAAGACGGTTCCTTACCGCCTTATGGCATCATCGTCACCAAATCATAATTTGAGGAAAGGAGAATGATGAACTTATGAAAATGAAATTAGTTAGTCTATTAGCTCTAAGTGCATGTACCTTATGCGCTTGTAATCCTCAAGATAAAACTATCCCTACAGATTTTCCATTAAGAGCAGAGGGCGAAATAACAACTTATCTCGTCCTCAGCTCCGAAGGACGATATAATGGCGAATTAGGTGAAGATGTTCCTAGTTTACACTTAGAGAACACTATTACTTATACCGCACAAGCAGGAAGCACTTTGCCTGGAAAAGAAACTATCACTTCTACATCTAAAGACGTCGAATTTGAGACTTGGTTAATGTATGAAGGCAATGGTTCACCAACACGTGTAAGCGAAGTGCCTGCTCAAGATGGTTTAATTCTTTATGCCTTCTTCAATTACACAGGTGACTTCCCTTTATCTGGTGGTGGCGGAGGTGATGATCCTGTCACGGAAAAAGAATATTACGTCGTCGGTGATGGAAGTTTCGTCACTGGTCCGATTTGGGATCCAGCTGGCGGCATCAAAATGACTCCTAACCCCACTCCAGATCCTGATCTTACAAACCTCACTGCTGAATATATGGCACAAGGTATTGAATTCGCTGAAGGTGACCTATGGAAACTTTGTAGTGGCGATGAAATTTGGTGGGGTGCCAGCAATTGGGAACAAGGTGAAAGTTCCATCGCTAAAGGTGACATGAAAGAAGTACCAGACGGTCAAGGTGGCAATAACGTCGAAGTCGTCACCGCTGGCACATATGACATCTACCTCAAATTCTACGATGATGGTGGTTGGTCATGTTGGGTACAATCATCATCTAACTAAGGTTAGTAACATCAAATAAAATCTAGAAGAGGAGGCAAAAACCTCCTCTTTTATATTATTAATAATATAAATAAAAATTCTTTGAATTTGATTAACACTATTGATATAATTTGTTGCATAGATGAACATTCATACGTCTTGTTCAAAATTACATTTTTGAAAAACAAATTTCTTTTTTTGAAAGGAGGAACTTTATCGTATGAAAATCAAAAAAATAGTCTTTAGCTTCGTCGGTGCTGCTTTAGCCGTCGGTGCAATTGCAGGTGCTTTAATACCCGCTAAAGACGCAAAATCTGTCGGTGCTGCGGCAGGTGAAACACTCGCAAATGGCGAAGTTCTTTTAAGGATCGTCCACGAAGGCGAGACAACTGATGAAGAAATCATCCCAACATTAAACGTCCACCACTGGAATGACGGCGGAGGAACAACTTGGCCCGGTGATCCGATTGAAAATCTAGAATTAAGCGAAAAACGTGCAGATGGTCGTTACACATTCAAGCTACCCGTAGGTGGTGATGCATACTTACACGACAAATTCATCATCAATAGCGATAACGGTGGTCAAACTAATGATAGCGCATGGATGGGTTTAGACGCTACGCATGAATTTACCTTAACAATTAACACCAAAGGTGAGGTCGTCGGTGGCGGTTGGAACAAAATTGTTCAACCTTATACTTCCGATATGCTCCGTATTTGGGTCGATCGTGGCTTAGCAGCTCACGAACAAGGTTATCTCATGCTCCACTACTGGAAAGATGGCGTCGATGCTAAAACCTTAGCTGCCGGATACACTGCAATGACAAAAATTAATGAAGCAGATCATTGGCTAGCTTATTATGATGTACCAAAAGCCGACTTAGTTGGTGCTCATATGCAATTCATCCGTCATGAATCTACTGGTGTCTATGCACAAACATTTAACGACTCACGTGAAGGTGGCGAAGCGAATGTCTACGCTGCTGGCGATAATGCTGAAGTTTATTATCTTTGGGAAAATGGTACTCAATTTGGTAGAGGTTCACTAGCGTCACAAGAATCTATCGTTCCTGTCGCTAATTTGAAACTCGTATTAGAAGGCTATTTCTCTTGCGCTGAAGACATGGATAATGGTTATCTAAATTGGGGTAAAGTTAAATCCACTTGGATTACCTACACTGATGAAGAAGGTGTCGAACATTGGCGTACAGCTGGTGAATTAACTGATCTCACCCTCAACGACTTCGATACCGAAGCTGATTATGCAACTGGTAATCGTAATAAAGAGATTGATGCTTGGACCAAATATCAAATGATGGAAGCACTTTATAACGCTAACCTACCATCTAACCTCTATGGTGTCGATAACGGTTCTTTCGATGATACAGCAATTATCATCGCTAGCGTCACTCTTCTAAGTGTCGTCTCCGTTTCTGCTATCGTCTTCATCGGCATGAAGAAACGTAGATTAAATAAATAATTCTTCTCAAAGCAAAAGAATTAGAAAAGAGTTATTAATACAAGAGTTGTCCTTCTAAAGGATGACTCTTTTTTTAATCATATATTCATTATTCTGTTAAATAATTTTCAATATTAGTCTTACGACTAATAAATAAAGTGCTTGCAGGGAATTCTCATTATAATTATAATTATAAACAATCGTTTTGTATTTTCTATTTATCAATCTCATCAATTAAGGGGAGGAGAGATTTTATGAACAGAAACAAATTGTTCACTGGCATCTGGTGCGCTCTTGTGGCAGTTGGAATCGCTACTGGAACTGGTATCGGATTAAGTGTAAATAACGATCCAGCACCTGTTACTGCCGCTGAAGAGAATAACATTGTCTATTTCATTCCAAATAAAACTTGGTCTGGAGCAGTAACAAATCCACGTTATTCTTTATACACTACCGTTAGTGGCGTTGAAACTTGGTATAATCTCAATGTACAAGAAGGTGGAAATAATGTGTACTATGCTGAATTAAATCAATCCTTAAGTGAAACTGATTTATTCATCTTCTGCCGTATGAATAACACGACAACTACTAACGATTGGGATAACAAATGGGATCAAACAAACAACATTTATTACGATAATAGTGGCAATAACGTCTTCGTTCCTAAAGATGGTTATTCCTCAATCGATGGCTCCTGGAGCGGTTACTTCGATCGTACGTTATTCGAAAAGAAAGCCACTGTGGGATTTAGACTTACTTGGAAGCCAAGCACTACTGACACTGTCCAATATCACGCTTGGTCGAATAATACAGTCTATGCTGGTCAAGATGGCACATTGACATTCGTCGATGATGATACAGACAATGGTTATTGGTTAGCGAATGATGTCTCCTGTGCGATGGACAACATCCTCTTCCACGTCAATAATTACCAGAATGGTCAAACAGTGAATTTACAGTTACAACCATTTGCAAAAACTCCACAAGCTGGTCAAGTAGCTGTATTTACTTGCACTGGTACCGATTCTAATTACAATTGGACTGGTAGTTGGGGCTTATTAGAGCCAGTAGAAATTAATCCTAATTACGCTCGTATATGGTTCTCTAATAAAGAAGGTGATATGATTCACTGGAATAACTACCTATTTACACTCCACTACTGGAACGATGCCGGTAAAGATATTGAAGTCATGCCTACTGGATGGTATGAAATGGGTTCGCAATGGCTCGCTGCTTTCGATGTCTTAAAAGCTGATTTAGTCGATTCTAACATGCAATTTAAGATTTATGATCCTGCTACTGGTGCTTATTCCACTAGCACGGTCTACGTCGAAAATGAAACAGTCTATCGATCTGGTGATAATAATCACATCTACTATCTCTGGGTTGAAGGTTCTGATCCTCATTATTCCACCGAAGGTGGTTTAAATGAAGGTAATAACCCCACTGCTGAGCAATTAAAACCAGTTTTGGAAGCATACTATACATGCTTAAATGACTTAGATAATGGTTTCGCTAATATAGAAGCACTTAAAGCAACATGGCACATGGATGCCGTCACTGGTTTAGAGACAGTTACCATTGATGATTACGCTGACGAAGATACTAATTATGATGGTGGCTTAGCGAGATCTACCACTCTTGCTGAAAAGATTGCACAGATGGAAGCAGAAGCTAAGACTAATAGCCAAGTCGCACAAGTAAGAAGTGAACCATTCACTAATAACGATATGATCATCCTCTTAGTGGTCGTCGCTATTGCCGCTAGTGCTATTGCTTTACTCGCTATCTATTCGATCAAACGTCGTAAAGAGATGAAATAATAAATCTATTAGATTGATGAATTTAACAATAAAGACGCTTACGGGCGTCTTTTTTCATACGCACTATAAAGATTACATCTTTTATAGAAAAATGGCTAGAATGGCTCATTTAGTGATAAATTTTTAAAATTTAACACATCGTTTTAATAACTAATGTATAATTTAAATATAAACGAGGTAAAAAATATGTTTGAAGAAGTTAAAGGTCGCTTCGGTTTTGGTGTCATGCGTTTAAAACAAGATGATAAGGGAGACATAAATTTTGATGAATTTCAAAAGATGGTCGATTATTTCATGGCTAATGGCTTTAATTATTTCGATACCGCGCACGTCTACTTAAATGGTAATAGTGAACTCGCTCTTAAGGAATGTCTCGTTAGAAATTATCCACGCCACACTTTTACTATCACGAACAAGTTATCACCTAGTTGTTTTAATAAGGAAGAAGATATCCTCCCCTTCTTCAACATGCAATTAGCCGCTACCGGGGTCGATTACTTCGATTTTTATCTCATGCACGCCCAACAAAAGAATAATTATGATCATTACAATCGTTGTCATGCTTATGAAATAGCAAAGAAACTTAAAGAAGAAGGTAAGATTAAACATATCGGCATCTCTTTTCACGATGATGCTGAATTTTTAGATAAAATTTTAACAGAGCATCCAGAAATTGAAGTCGTCCAATTACAGTTTAATTATCTCGACTTCGATAGCGAAGATGTTCAATCGAGAAAATGTTATGAAGTAGCCACTAAAAAGCATGGCAAAAAAATCCTCGTCATGGAACCAGTTAAAGGTGGGCAATTAGCTAATTTACCAGAAGAAGCAAATAAATTATTAGATAAAGATAAAACACCCGCTAGTTACGCTATTAGATTTGTCTTATCTTTTAAGGAAGTATTCATGGTTTTAAGCGGTATGAATACGATGGAACAATTAATTGATAACGTTAAAACTGCAAAAGAAGATAAACCATTAAATGAAAAGGAATTTAAAACGATAGAAGAAATAAGAAATATCATTTTAAGATATAACGATATCGGCTGTACGGGATGTGGATATTGTTTAGAAGGTTGCCCAAAGCACATTTTCATCCCTGAATTATTTAAAGCCTATAATTTAAAAAGACGTGGCGATGATATGAATGCTTTAGAAATCTATGAAAGAGCGGCTCTAAATCATGGTCTTGCTAAAGATTGTATTAGATGTGGAAAATGCGAAAATGTTTGCCCACAGCATCTTAAAATTAGAGATTTATTAAACGAAGTAAAAGATAATTTTTAAAAATTAATTCTCACTATGAGCGAATTGCGTCATATAAAGTTTATAATATTCGCCTTTTTTCGCTAGTAAGTCATGATGGTTGCCTTCTTCTACTAACCTTCCATCATCTAAAACTAAAATCTTATCAGAATTGATAATCGTCTGTAATCTATGAGCGATGACGATACTCGTCTTTCCTTTCATCATCTCGTCAAAATCTTTTTGGATGAGTTTTTCATTCACTGTATCGATATTAGAAGTCGCTTCATCTAAGATGAGCATCTCTTTCGGCTTAAGAATTAACCTATCGATACAAAGTAATTGCTTTTGTCCAGCTGATAGACCACTAGAATTAGAGACGATTGTCTCATAACCTTTTTCCATCTGCTCGATAAAATAACTCGCTCCACTTAATTCACTTGCCTCTTTTACCATCTCAAGCGTCGCATTTTCATTCGCATAACGTACATTATCTAAAATGGTGCCATGAAATATCCACGTATCTTGTAAGACCATGCCAATTAATTCCCTAAGCGCGTGAGCGTTTACTTCTTTAATATCTGTTCCATCGATGTAAATATGACCGCTCGTCACATCGTAAAATTTCATGATCAAATTGATGAGTGTCGTCTTACCACAACCCGTCTTTCCCACGATTGCGACGTGACTTCCTTTTTCAATTTTAAAGGACATATCTTTGATGATAGGTTTACCTTCGACATAACTAAAATTTACGTGATCGAAGACGAGATCGCCTATTGCCTCAATATTAATTTCACCATCATCCACTTCCTCAAAATTTAAAAGTGTTTGAACGCGTTTACTAGACGCATACGCTGTTTGTAATTCGCTTATCACTTCTGATATCTCATTAAATGGATTCGTATAATTATTCGTGAACATGAGATAAGTCATAAGACCGCCAGTGGTAAGAGCAATCATCTCATTTTTGATGAATATCGCTCCTACGACGCAGACGACACCATAGATGATGAGATTGATAAGACGGGTGGAGGGATTGATGATAGAAGAATAAAACGAAGCTTTCATATCGTGTTTTTTAAGCACTTTAGCCACTTCATCAAATTTCTTTTCTGCTTGCTCTTGATGATGATTGGCGACGACTACTTTCTGATTTTCGATATATTCGTTCGCTAAAGCACTTAGTTTACCGCGATATTTAGATTGTAAGGTAAAAGTTTTAGCCGTTCCTTTAGCGATGGTATAAGACACTATTAAAGATAATGGGGTGAGGAAGAAGACGATTAAGGCTAATTCCCAGGAGAAGATGAACATCATCACTAACGTCGCAACGATAGTGAAGAAACCGCTAAAAAATTGGATGAATGTTTGAATGATACCATCTTGAATGATAGTGATATCAGTAATTAAGATGGACATGATATCGCCATGTTTCATCTTATCTAATGTATCCATCTTCGTGATGATGATTTTCTTAAATGCATCATCTCTCATATTTTTAGCAATCTTATAAGAAACAAATGAAGCTAGATAAGATAAGACCCAATAAAATAAACTCGCTAGAGCCATCAAAATAAGAATGTACGAAATGTATTTAAAGACTAATTCTGGATGGGTGACATCTAACATCGCATCGAGAGCGTAGCCGCTGACGATTGGGATGAAAATGTTGCCAGCGACATAAAAGATAGAACATAAGAAAGCGATCGATAAAATAAAGGCATATTTTTTCATGTACATGAGCATGAATTTGATTGGTGAATTTTTCATAGCCCATTCACCTCCACGCCTTGCGATGCACATATATCTCGATAAGCTACACAAGATTTAATTAATTCTTCATGTTTGCCAACACCTTCGATACGACCTTTTTTCATGCAAATGATCTCATCGACATCTTTGATGGAACTGACGCGTTGAGAAATGTAGATAACTAAATTATCTTTATAATTCTCTTTGATAGCCTTTCTTAATTCGTAATCTGTTTTAAAATCTAGAGCACTACTAGCGTCATCTAATATTAAAATTCTAGCGTCTTTACAAAGGCTACGAGCGATAGTTAGTCTTTGTTTTTGCCCACCAGAGAAGTTTTTGCCACCTTCTTCTACGATAGCCTCTAATCCCCCTTTAGCGTTCACTACATCTTCACATTGAGCGATTTTTAAAACATGAGCTATTCGTTCATCGTTCACGTTTTCATTTGCAAATTTTAAGTTATCTAAAATCGTACCACTAAATAAGGTAGGATTTTGACTGACGAGAGCGATATGTTCATTTAAATTCTTAAAATCGTAACTTTGAATATTTTTGCCTTGGACTTTGATATTACCTTCATCTACATCATAAAAATGATTGAGCAAATTGATGAAAGTCGATTTACCAGCACCGGTTCCACCGATGATGCCATAACTCTTGCCTTCTTTTAAGGTGATATTAATATTTTTTAATGCTGGTTTAGCATCTTTATTGTAAGCGAAAGTCACATCATCGAAAGTGATATCTAGTGGTTTGTTTTCATCAATTGTATCTTCCCCTACTTTTAGACTAGATTGAGTCGCTAAGACGACATTAATTCTTTTAGCGCAAGATGAACCTTTGGCGAAGATGACGATAAGATTCGCTACTACCACGATAGCTACGCTAATCTGGAACATATAATTGACCAAAGAGACGATATCGCCTTGAGTAATCGTCCCATTAGTGACGCTAATCGAACCTAAATATAAGATGAGGACGATACAACCATTAATCACTAAAAGATTTAAAGGGTTAGATAATGAAGTAATACGAGCTAATCTTTTAGAAATCTGTTCGATAGAAGCACTAGTGAAGAAAAACCTTTTTCTTTCATGTTCCTCTTTATTGAAGGCGCGTACGACACGTGAACCAGTGAGATTATCTTCACTCGTCTTCGTCAAATCATCTAAATTAGATTGAATCTTGCTATTGTAAGGAATGCTAATAAAGCCGATGACGAAGATGATGAGCCCTAATAAGACACCACCTAAAAGGAATATCCAACATAACGTCGGAGCGATGAATATCGATAAGATGATTGAGCCGATGACGATGAAAGGGGCCCTTATCGCTAATCTAAGCATCATCATCAAGGCAGTTTGGGTGGCGATTAAATCATTCGATAAATTCGTCTCCAGACGCGAAGTAGTAAGCGTATCTAATTCTTTATAAGATAAAGCATTGATTTTAGCATATAATTCATTTCTTAAAATGTAACCATAATTCGTCGCTACTTTGATGGATAAAAATTGACAGACCATCGTCATGGCAAAACCGACGATAGCTAACGCTAAAAGGATAGCGCCTTGTATCAATATATATTCAACACCTTCTGTTCCGTTGATACCAAAATCGATGATATTTTTGACGATGATTGGAGTTAATAGACCGAACACCGCTTCAAAAATTTTAAATATTGGAGCGAGAACTATCGATACTTTATATTTTTTTGCGTACTGAGCAAATAATTTAAACATAGTCACTACCGTGACTTAATTATACTAAAATGAGGCTAATTTGCATTAATTGATTTTATATGTTCAATCGTTGATGATAAATGGTACTTCTATATTAGATGTTTCTAAAGTCAAGATATATAATCCACTTCTATCACTTTCTAATAAGCTATTTTCTACTCCACCAATATTTGTCCCTATCCATTCATTTAAAGATAATGCTACTTGATGAGCGACAGGTTCACTTAAATTTACAGCACAGGAAACGCGATAAGTATGGCCGATACGATAATCGAAAGATAGTTCATAATCATTCGTTTCGCTTAAATAGAAAGAAAGGAGTTCACCATCTAATGTATCGCTTATATTGAAAAATATTTCTTCATCTAAATAATCTGTCCTATTTTCAAAACTAAATGATACTTTCATCGTCTCATATAAAGGCTCATCTGGGCTGATGACCGTAAATTTTTTGATGAGTGTACCTAGACTAGCGTTATTGGGATCTAGATGTACGTAAAGCATCGTCTCACCAATGTTTACTTTTCTAAGGTCGATAGAAAGATAACCACCTATGATGACGGTAGACACGCTCGCCTTAGAAGTAACAAAACTTATCGCATCATCTGGTATAACTTCTTGATTTTTCGATAATAATGTCGCTTCGATGGAGGTGATGTAATTACCAGAACTGATGCCATCGAAAACGAGAGGTATTTTTTGCGTATAAGGGAAACCACTTGCTAGTTCTTCTTCAGTTAAACTGATAATCTTTCCATTTACCGAATTAGCAAAACTTAAATGATCGTCAGGATCATCATATTCATCGATATCGATTAATGTCGCTTTTAAATGAACATCGCTTTCAGGCATGATGAAAGAATAACCTAAACTACCTAATTTCACTTCTTCATCATTCATGTACACTTTATCTAATTCATAAAATGGGGAAGTAACTTCGACATCAAAATAAACTGTAAAACCCGCACGTTCTTTGTTAGGGGCGTTATATATACGATAATATTCACTGCTTTCCACCATAATATTATATTCTTTTGGTTCAGGTGGAATTGGATCACCACAAGAAGAGATGGGTAATGCAATAGCGATAAGAGCAAATAAATGTTTTAACTTCATAAGTGTACCCTCTAATTAAATTCTAATTTAAATGCAGATGTAACAAAAGAAAAATGAGTTGTTAGAAAGGATGAACAACTCATTTCTCCATGTATAAGTTATGAAGGAGGGATTATTATTTTATTCGTGGTCGCCGTCGTTAAAATAAAGGATGCCTAAAGTATGTTCACCACAGTGACATGTAATCGTGCCGCCAGCGACAGTCTTATAAATATTTTTGAAGCCTTTCGCTTTAAGCGTTACTTCGATCCAATTGACGATTTCATCTTCCGCGGTCGTGTAGGTGATGAAAATCATGTGGTGATCAGGATTATTAAATTCTTCTAATGTCGTCTCCACATATTTTTTTACGACTTCTTTAAATTTACCTCTAAATTTCTTACCTGAAACACATCTACCATCACGTAAGACGATTTGAGGTTTAATACCTAAAATATTCGCACCTAAATATGATAGAGCGCTACACCTACCACCTTTGTAGAGGAAGTTAACTTTTTCTAAGACGAAAGATGCTTGGACGTAAGGCACTCTAGCATTTACTTTTTCATATATTTCTTCTAAGCCTAAGCCTTTATCGCGTAATTCGCATGCATAAAGCACTAAAAGACCGATACCAGTTGATAAAGATGCACTATCGATAACTTTGACGCGACCATCAAATTTTTCCGCTGCACGCATCGCACTA
This sequence comes from uncultured Bacilli bacterium, assembly GCA_944351395.1. GTDB lineage: Bacteria > Bacillota_I > Bacilli_A > RFN20 > CAG-826 > CALVUG01. The sequence goes on along the minus strand of CALVPP010000016.1, from coordinate 6,853 downwards.
GAACAGGAAGAAGATATTTTAGAACCTAAAGAAATATGAATGATACCATCCGCCTTCTCTAGAAGATGAGCAAAATATGTCTCATATTCGACATCATTTATCGCAGAAGTGTGTGGTAATTTTTGTGTCGTATCATAGTATTCAAAAATATCTTTCGGGAAGACATCAACTCCATCTTTACCAATTTTATCACCGACCATGAGTTGGAAAGGGATGATGGAAATATGATTTTTTTCAAGTAGTTCTTTTGATAGATCTTGTGAAGATTCACTAGATATGATAATGTTCATGACTTAATTTATACCTCCTCGTCAAATGAATTAGGTTTTTCACATTTTTAAAAAATTGATTATTTTAAATATAATTTAAGACTTATTTAATGTAAAGAAAAAATGTGCCCACATCTACATCTTACCTAAGCAAGACTCGTCGTTGACAATAATTTAATTGTTTTATTCTTCATAAATCTAACCTCAATTTAAGTTACGAGATTAGGGCTATTAAAATGTTATACAATTAGTTAAATTGTGTTCATTATTTTAAAAGATGTTTCGGTATGACGAAATTGATGGCGTTTTCGACAATACGAATGTTCATCTCGTTCATCTTACCTGGCTCGCCATCAATTTGATAAGAAAGAGGCTTTTTAGAAGCAGCTTTGATGAGGACGTTCTTCGCTCTCGTGTAATGCACATATTTTTCTAATTTTGGATTTTCTAAATGTTTCCCTCTTTTATATACTTTGACGAGTCCAGCAATCTTAAAACGTGATACTTTGCTCACGAGACAGACATCGATTAAACCATCATCTACTTTCGCTATTGGTGCACAATGATAGCCACCACCATAGCAAATACCATTCGCTACCGCCATAAGAAGAGCTTTTCCTTTAAAGAAGGGTTTATCATCTGCTTCTACTTCCATCTCGTGTGATATTTTAAATAACAATGCATTCATCACTGCCATATCGTAAGCGATAGGACCCCCAGTAAGAGGCAAGCGACGATATTTTTGCATCTGGAATTGCACCGCAGCGTCGAAGCCAAAACTTACGATGTTGATGCACGTCCTATCATCGACCATGAGACAATCAATACTTTTTGCATCTGATTCGGTCAATTCTTTTAAATCTTTAAAATCGTCGACTTTGCCGAATACTTTGATGAAGTCATTACCGCTTCCCAAGGGGAAACACGCTAAAGAGGCTCTTTTAACGCCAATTAATCCACTAGCGACTTCATTTAATGTTCCATCTCCGCCCAAAGAATAAAATCTTACTTCACCATCGTATTTCGCTAAATATTCTTTGACGAATCGCGTTGCATCTAATGGAGCTTTCGTCTCGTAGATTTCATAATCTAAATGTTTAAAATTTTCATTGATGAATTGTGACATTTCATCGACGTGTGACTTATGCCCTGCTTTAGGATTAAGAATGAATACGTGTTTCACTTTAAAAACCTCTTCTCTTCCTCTTTTAAATCTAAGCCTAATGTACCACCTGGATTCATTATATTGTGCGGATCAAAATATTTTTTAAGAACTTTAATCGTCCCATAAGGTATCTTACCAAGATAACCTTCTAACCATGGGCCGAACATCTTACCTATGCCATGGTGATGGCTCATCGCCGCTCCAGACTTTCTGATCGCATCTAAAATACCTTGATGATAATTTTTAAAATCGTCTAATTCGTTCATCTTAGCGATGAAGATAAAATATAAATTCGCTCCTTGAGGATAGACGTGTGACATGTGAGTCATACATACTGTATCAGGTCTAGATTTACAATACGCTCTTACTTCTTGATGTACCTTTTCCATATTCGACCAATTGACCGAACATTCTAAAGTATCAGTCATGATGCCAAAATCTTGCATAGAATCTCTTAAATATGGGTCGTTAAATCGACCTTTTTCCCACGCTTCAGTCACTTTACCAGTAAGTGATAGACCATGATATTTTTTAGCAATTTTTTTCACTTTCTTATAGACGTTTTTAGAGAATTTTTTCTCCCCTTCAGTGAAGCCTAAAAATAAACATCTTTCATGTGGTTTATAACCTAATTTAGATAACATCTTATTTAAGATGCCATGATCTACTCCATATAGCATGAGCATCTGATCTGTCTCTTCTGCATCACTAAGGCGGAAGACGCTAGGAAAGCCACATTCACATTGCATGATTTCTTTTGCCATCAAAATCGCTTCATTAAAATTTCTTAACATGAAAGAGAATTTCTTTCTATTTTTCGGCATGTATCTAAATATTCTTAAAGTGACGTGGGTAAGAACACCAAACGCTCCTTCGCTACCCATCATGATGTGATTGATGCTAGGACCTGTCGCTTCGCGTGGGTAATTCGATGTTTTAAAAGAACCGATAGGTGTCGCATATTCTTGGCTTAGGACTAAGTCTTCAATTTTCCCATAATACGTGCTATTTTGCCCCGCTCCACGGGTGACGACCCATCCCCCGACACTAGAATATTCAAATGATTGAGGAAAGTGACCACATGTGTAAGCCATCTTCGCTCCGAATAATTTAACTGCATCATTTAATATTTTTTCTAATTTAGGGCCACTCATGCCTGCTTGAACAGTAATCGTTTGATCCATTTCGTTAAATTCGATGACTTCATTAAATCTTAGACGCATGTCAAAACTAATCCCACCATTCATCGCTTCAACACCGCGTGTGACACTACTACCGCCACCGTAAACGTAAACTGGGATGCGATGTTCATCACAATACATGACAATTTTTTCTATCTCTTCTTTTTTTGCAGGATAAAGGACGACATCTGGAATATTTTCTATGACCTTTTTGCGTAATCTTAATAGGTCGTACATCGTCTTACCATAAGATACGGATAATCTTGCATAATCATCATCTCTGACGAATTCATCACCTAATACTTCTTTAAAAAATTTGATATCTTCTTCTTTTACGATTTTCTTTTTGACGTCGAATTTTACCTCATCTAAACCAATATCCCCGTCGTAATGTTTAAAATCTTCATCACTCATGTGAAAATATTGCTTAATGGCTTTGTATAAATTTTCATTTGGATGCTTATGAAAATGTGGATCACCCCAACGAAAGATAGAACGATATGAGGTTTTAGAAAAATCTTCTTCATACCATTTCGGTTCAAAATCCTTATAAGGTTTAGACATGATTAATTCCTCCTATAGTGTTTATTCGACATCTTTCGTCAAGATGACATCAATTCCTTTTAAATCAGCGACATCTTTGATGATGACTTCACCCATCTTCATCTTTTTATTAATGATCATTTCATCAATTGCCTTCATCACCTTAGCGATATCTTTTTTCTTTATTTTTTGATTCAATCTTACGCTTACGACAGGGGTTGATGAAAATTTCGTTTTCACTAACGCTGTCACCATGCGATGCGGATCTAAAATTTCTTGTTTAGCGAACATTTCCCCTCTAGGGCAAAGGTTACCGCTAACTTTATCTTTCCTATCGTCATATACTAATTCACATCCATTCGGACAAATGATACAAGTTAATTTATGTTCCATAACTTATTTGTCCTCCTTTTCGATAGCGAGATGTATTTTTTTCATCTTCATATCATCTTTTATCTTCGCTTTGACGAGCAACATTTCAGGAGGTAATAATTTGACATATTTTCTTTGAAATATCACTTCTTCATCTGCGTATATTTTTAAGGTGATATTTTTCATCTCTTCTTTCACTCTTAAAGCAAAATCGACGAGCGGAGGAATGTTTTTGATATCGAAAACTTCTGGAACGACATAAGAAATATGCTCATCAAATGTTACATCTATCAATTCACGCTCTTTTAAATTATCTTTAGCGAATGTAGCAGCACGTTCACCCGTATAAGAAACATCATCTACTAGATTATGGACGTGAAGAGCGTTACCAACACAATAAACATTAGGAACACTACTCATGTAATGTTCATCGACGATTGGTCCTTTCGTCCTTGGTGACATCTTTAATCCTAATTTCTTCATCATATCATTAACTGGAATAAGACCAGCACTGATGATTAAAGCATCGCACTCTATCTCTTCTTCACTACCTTCAATATGCTTCATATTCTCATCGACTTTGACGGTCGTGACGCTCGTGAGTTTCTTTCTTCCTTTGACGCTAGAGATAGTTGTGCTTAAATGCAAGGGAATGTCATAATCTTTTAAACATTGAACGATGTTACGCTCTAAACCGCTTGGACAATTTTTAATTTCGTAAACGCCGATGACTTTCGCACCTTCTAAAGTTAGACGTCTCGCCATAATTAAACCAATATCACCGCTACCTAATATGACGACGCGTTTTCCTGGCAATTTGCCCATGATATTGATGTAATATTGTGCTTCGCCTGCTGTATAAACACCGCTTGGGTTCGTCCCTAAAATAGTTATTTCTTTCGCACTTCTTTCCCTACATCCAGTAGCGATGATAAGTTTTTGGGCAACAATGTGATGAACACCATCTGGTGCATAATACGACAATTTGATTAGTTCATCATCTTTTGTAATTGCATATACATTTGCATTTAAAGCGACATCGATATTATCTAATTTAGCAATTTCTTTTCTGGCGTACTCTGGTCCACTCAATTCTTCATTATATCGACTTATACCAAAACCATCGTGAATACATTGTTCTAAAATACCGCCTAGGCAATCTTTTCTTTCGATGATGAGAACATGATTAAAATGTTTTTTAGCAGCATATGCGGAAGCAATACCAGCGGGACCACCACCGATGATGACGATATCATAATTTTCATTTTTCATCATCGTACCTCCCAATTTCACTTAAAAAACCATCCTCACCTTTAATAGCGACTTCTTCGACGTCTATATTTTTTAATTTTGCGATAAGTTTTACTACTTCTGGTCGACAGAAACCGCCTTGACACTTACCCATACCTGCGCGGACACGCCTTTTAATAGCGTCGATTGTCGGAACATCAAAACATCTATTAATTGCTTCTTTGACCATGAAGGCATTCACTTCTTCGCAGCGGCAGACGATCTTACCATGATCTTCATCTTCTAAAATGTATTTATCTTTTTCTTCATCATTTAGATTTTTAATGTTAACGATGCGTTTTCTTTGTTTAATATAATTCTCTTTCGGCTCTTTGATGCCTAACATATCTAAACAAATATCTTTGATAGTCAATCCAATCGACGGTGCACTAGTGAGACCGGGCGATTGAATGCCAGCCGCGTGGACGATATTATCGATAAAATATCCTCTTTCGACGATAAAATCTTCTTCATATGTGGGCGCTCTAACGCCAGTGAAGTATGTTAGAGTAGATCCTTTGTTGAGTTTAGGCATGTAATGTTTATATTTATTGAACAATGAATCATAAACATCTTTACTAACGCTATAATCATCCTTATATGGTGTCTCTATAGCGTTTGGTCCGATGAGGACGTTTCTATCGACAGTAGGAATGACTCCACCACCTTTAGAATGTGATTTTTTTCTCGCTCTTAAAGAATCTAAAGCGGTCATACCCGAAGTTGATAAAATTTGGTAACTATCTTTATCTAAGATGACATCTGTTCCTTTCCTTGGATGAATAGAAAAATAATGGTCATGAGCAAGTTTAGCAATATCTTCACTATAGACCCCGCTAGCGTTCACGACTACTTTTGCATCTATCACTCCTCTATTCGTCTTTATCTTCTTTATCTTCTTATCGACAATTTCAAAATCCTTTACTAGAGTATTCAAACTAACTTCTACCCCATTCATATGTGCATATTCCATCATCGCTATACTCATTTCATATGGCGAAACTGCACCACATTCTGGGAAGAAATATCCATATTTAAAAGTTCTATCTAAATTTGGTTCTTTTTCCCATAACTTATCTTTTTTAAGATAAATATAGCCAGGAATTTTATTGCTCTTAACTTTATGCTTTAAATATATTTTAGCTATCATTGCGTATATCTTGCTGCTGAAAACGATCATTTGACCATCTTTAGCGTAATCAAAATCTAATTCCTTAGCTAATTCATCCATCATCTTTAATGAACGACGTAAATGATAAAGTTTTAAACTGTCTTTCTTTAAATCAATGCCAGGATGAATGCACCCATCATTTCTACTAGATGCTTCTAAAGCGATATCTTCTTCTTTTTCTAAGACGATGACTTTAAGAGGATAAATTGATAAATTTTTAGCGATGGAGGCACTGATGACTCCACCACCAATAATTGCGACATCATAACTTCTTCCATCTAATTTATTATCTTCGATTTTTGGAGTGTATATTTTTTCTTCTTTAACATCTTTAGCGATTAAATTATTGATGACATGAACAAACAATTTCTCTTTTGCTAAATCTAAACAGAGATGAACACCATCTAAATAATGTTCTATTGTTCCTTCAAGCGCTAAAAAACGACCATCGATGATACGAAAATCGACGTTTAAATGATGTTTTTTGATAATCTTTTGTACTTTTCTTTCAAGACGAGTCATTTAACTCGTTACCTCTTCTACATTAAAAGAATAACATTGTTTATTTATCTTTTAAATAAGAAGTCTTAATTTACTTCTTTAGAATTAACTTTCAAGTGATATGCAACTTATCAGTCTTTGTTCGTCTCTTATTTTTGTTAAATCATTTTCAATTCAATTTCCAATTCATTCGTAATGCTTACATACTCTGAAAGATCTAGACATATTATTTCTAATTACGAAAAATAGATTTAGTCATAAACATAGGATAAAAATGCTCACAAACGTGGGATTATTTTCGTTAATTTAGTCATAAACATGGGACAAATTTACTCACAAACGTGGGATTTTTGTTGATTAT
>CALVPP010000015.1 GCA_944351395.1 uncultured Bacilli bacterium | reverse complement strand
ATCGAAGGAATGTATGTATCTGAAAAATTAATTTTTATATTAAATATGTTATCCCTTCTTTATTTTGAATTTGAAGAGCCATCAACTTGAAATCTATAAGTCAATTAACTTAGTTAGATTTTTTAATGTTATACTTTGAGTATGTTAAAAGTTGGTGATGTTTTAAAAAATATAGAAGCAATTGATTATAGTAGCGAGGGCTTAGGAGTCGCTAAATTTGAACATTACACTTTATTTATCTCCTCACTTCTTAAAGGTGAAGTGGGTGACGTAGAAATACTTTATTTTAAAGGCAAAGATATCGCTTTTGCAAAGACGAAAAAAATACACAAATTTAGTCCTCATCGTATCACTCCTCTTTGTCCCATTCATTCGGCGTGTGGCGGCTGTTCTTTTCAAACTGTCACGTACGAAGAAGAATTAAATATTAAGCGAGATAAAGTCAAAAAAGATTTGTTGAAGATTGCTCATATCGATTTTGAAGTTAAAGATGTCGTAGGTATGAAAAATTATCATCATTATCGTAATAAGATAGAAATACCTATTAAGGAAGATAAAAGAAAGAAATGTCTTATATATGGGTTATACCGCAAAAACAGCCACGATATAATATCATTTAGTCATTGTTTGCTCGCTAAAGAATGTTTGGAAGTCGCTCTTGCTAAGGTTGTTGATATCTTAAATAATTATCGCGTTAAAGCGTATGATGAACAAAGACATGACGGCTTTATAAGGCATCTTGTTCTTCGAGCGAATGAACGAGATGAAATGATGCTTACTATCGTTACAAAAGATGATAATATTCCCCAGTTAGATAAGATAGTTAAAGATATCGTCTCTAATGTTCCTAATATCAAATCTATCGTTTTAAATATTCAAGATAAAAAAAGTAACGTGATATTAGGCGAAAAAGAACGTTTACTCTTTGGAGATAAATATCTATCTGTTCAATTACTAAACAACAAATATGAAGTATCGTCGAAATCATTTTTACAAGTTAACTATTTGATGTGTGAAAAACTTTACACTCGCGCAATTGAACTCGCTAATCTAAGTAAAGATGATGTCGTTTTAGATGCTTATTCTGGTATAGGAACCATAGGGTTAAGTGTCGCAAATAAAGTAAAACACGTCTATGGTGTTGAAATAGTGAAAGATGCAATTGAAGATGCGAATATGAACGTGAAAATCAACAATATAGGCAACGCTAGTTACGTGTGTGGTGATGCAAGGGAATACATGTTAAATTATAGGGATATCAAATTTGATGTCGTGTTTGTTGATCCTCCTAGAAAAGGTTTATCATCATCTTTTATCGATTCTTTGTTAAAAAGAAAACCAAAAAAGATTATTTATATATCATGCAACCCTTCTACCTTGGCGAGAGACTTAGCAATTTTAAAAGATAAATACAATATAGAAGCAATTGAACCATTCGATATGTTTCCAAGGACATATCACGTTGAAACAATCGTTGGCTTGATTTTAAAGAAATAAAACCCATTTATTTTTAATAAAAAACTTGAATTTTTGGATAAAGACATGACCCATGAATACCACTTTTACTTAATAGAAATTCTATTAAGTAATTATGCCAAGTAATAGCCTATATCTAGGGTTGTAAGTGGTAACATGTGTTTTATTATCATTTAAGAGCCATATCTTATAAGATAAAATAATAACGGTTTATAATTATGACTTACGAAAAGTACCAAGTCTATTACCAAGAAGCTTTAAAGATTAAGGAAAATCCTGATGTTTTTGCTGCTATTAAGAAACAAACGGAGTTATCTGAAGAAGCACAGAAAAAGGCAAAGATTAGATATGAGATAGAAGATAAGTTATATGAGCTTTATCATTCGATTCCTGCCGATGGAATAGATGATGCTTTGTTTGGTGGACAAGATTTGCCTGAACACGAACGAATGGTTCAAATAATGGAAATGTGGATGAAGAACGACCCTAAGCTCAACATCATTAAAGAAACCATGGCGAAAAGCGGGAAAGACAAAGAAATCGGAGAACTTGAGAGAAAACTACAAGACGCTATTTTTGAATATTTCTTGGCCCTCATTAAATTAGATAACGCTATTAATGAATCTAGGCAGAATCTTTTCTCCAAAGAATATAAAGAAAAAATGAAGGAATATGCGGATAATGGTGTACTTCTTTACTTTTTGGAAACACCAGATGCTCCTATCCTTTCGAAAGAATTTACAATTGATGATGTTCTAGAGTCGTTTACTTTTGGTGAATGTATATCGCTTAAAACGCTTTTCTATAGATTTGTAACTGAAGACAATCCTTCGCCATCTATGAGAAGAAAAACTGAAGATATCGTCAGTGCAGTTAATTGCTTAGAAAACAGAGAATATCGCTCTGCAGCAAGAACGGTGTTTGCTCTACTAGAAAGCGAACATAAGAATTGCTCAACAGCAATGGATAATTACTTTACCTTAGATAAACGAATGAGAAAAGGAGTGCAAAGAGCAGAGAAGATTCAACAGCTTCTTGATGGCCTCAAAGAGCAGACTTATTTCTCAGAAGTATGGAATATCGTTAATCCTCTATATAGAGATATATTGAATAGCAAGGCTGAGTCGTTTATTGACAGAAACTCCATCATTCATGGCGATTATTATTCGGATAAATTAGATATTAATGAAAAGGACGTCGTTAAGCTATTATTGCTCTTCATGAATATGAGAATGATTTCTGATCACGTTCAGTTATATTGCGAAATGTTGCGAGTGGGCATTAATTACACCGAGATACACATCGCACAGCAATTGAAAAACAAGGAAGATTAGATTATATTGTTAGCACAACACTCCGTCGTGTGGCAAAGGTCAGATGACCGGAGGTTGCAATAGTGGATTCTAATAAAAGAAGAATCGACAAAGAACTAGGTATATTCCTTCATAATTGCTATGTTAATTCAGGCAAAACTATTGAGGAATTAGCTTGGGCGATTAATGTCGAACCAAGGACTCTTAATTACTATTTCAGTGGTGAGAGGAAGCCTAGCCAAAGAACGTTACTTAAACTTGTAAAAGTTGCTAAAGTTAACATTCAGGATATCCCTTTCTAAGGGGTATTTTCTTTTTTGGAACCATGTGGCTCATTGAGTGCTCTTTTCAAAGAAAATAACATTGAATCAAAGGAGGTACTCAAAATGTCAAAGTATAGAACTATTGAAGCTTGGAATGAGCTATTTGGCAACAAGGAAACAGTTACTGATTATGCTGGAAGAGTTATAAAAAAGTCTGCTTGTGGAAACCCAAACAGCTCTTACTATCCAACGATTGATCATATTAGACCGCTTTCAAAAGGCGGGAGCGACGTCATTGATAATCTTATAATTTGCCATCGTGATACCAATGAAGAAAAAGCAGATGACTTCCCTCATTGGAAAGCTAATGGTTATGCTTTTAAAGCAATAAGGGTAAAAGGGTCAAGGGTCGCATATCGTATTGTGGATGATTAGTTATGGTGGGACCAAAATGGTGCATGAATTATGATTCCGGTGATTACGAGTGGATTGATGAAAACGGCTATAGTTGGGACCAAGGCGAGTATGTCTACAATTATGATCGTAGTGCATTCGATGACGACGATGACGATGATGATTGGTAATTGAAAATAAAGTAAAAGACCTGCAGAACTGCCTTGTTTGGTAGCAAAACAGGTCTTTTTTATGTCTTAGACCAAGACAACTTTATAATGTAGGTGCTCATCTCTAAACCTTCTTTCTAATGTCACATCTCCTTCTAAAAGTGGTGTGTGTTCAACCAAGCTCGCTCTCTTCTCTTTGATGTAGCGGTAGTTGGCTTTTTCATTATTTGGAAGGACGAACACGAGCTCATGTCTATTCACGACAATAATGGCTTGAAGACATGTGTTAACAATTGGTTTAGTGAGCGTTTCTACTGTGAGTTTTTGGCCACCTATGTTCTTACTCATATCCAATAGGCGAAGTTTAGATAATTCGGCTTCTCTAGCTTTACACTCTAGTTCGCCAATCTTCATATCTAGTTCACGATAATCGATGATGCGTTCTTTATATTGCTTTTCTAAGACTATCTTTTCGATTTCATCCATTGTGTTTTGTTTCTTTGTAATGACATCACTGATTTCATCTTCTAGAGACTCTTTTTCTCTTTTGAGGTCATCAATTTGTTCTTGGATGTTGCCTGCCTCAGTATGTAAGGCAATATTGTTCATTAATTTAGTTAGAGCTTTGCCTTTATCAAAGTAGACTCTATTGATAACTTCAACAGTGGTTTTAAGAACAATGTCTTCGCTAATTGGCTTTGCTCCACATTTATCTTCTGCGTAATTAAGGACATAGCCATTACATTGAAACATGATTCGTGGTGTTGCATATCCCTGTGTCCAGTGTCTTCTTTTAAAAGTATCACCGCACTCAAGGCAGACAAGCATACCACTTAATGGGTATTGTGATGCATATTTACGTGAATCTGGATTAGCCCCTCTAAACTTTTCTCTATTACGAGCATAAATTAATTGGGCTTTCTCCCAGATTTCTCTAGAAACAATAGGTTCGTGGTTGTTTTTGATATAAACCTGTTCTTCAATACCCTCGTTTCTTACCCTTTTATGGTTTAGGAAATCGATGGTAACACTTTTTTGAAGTAATAAGTCACCACAGTACTTTTCGTTCTTGATAATGCCTTCAATGGTGGAGTTATACCATTTGGTTCCTTTTCTTCTAGTGAGATAGCCTTTACTTTGCATGATTCTTCCAATCTCATTAGTGCCGACATCTTGCACATAGAGTTCAAATATCTCTTTGACTATTGCGGCTTCTTCAGGAATTATGATTAAGTTCTTTTCGTTATTTGGGTCTCTTCGATATCCAAGAAGATTTGAACTAACCATAGGCACGCCCTCTTTCTTCTTTTTATTAAAGGTCCATTTAACGTTATCTGAAATGTGGCGTGATTCTTCCTGCGCCATAACGGCAGATATGGTGAATAACATTTCACTAGATGGGTCCAGTGTTGATATGTGTTCATTATCAAAGTAGATTTCAACACCTATGGCTTTAAGTTCCCTAGCGATATTAATAGATGTTTGGATGTTACGAGCAAATCTTGATATTGATTTAGTGACAATCTTATCTATTTTGCCTGCTTTAGCATCTCTAATCATGCGTTGGAATTCTAGTCTTCCTTCTTCGGAAGTGCCGGAAATACCTTCGTCAGCGTAGATATCCACTAAAATGACGTTAGGATCATTGGCTAATCTTTGTCTCCACTCATCGACTTGGTTATCAAAGCTGTTAAGTTGTTCGTCTTTGTCACTTGAAACACGACAATAGGCGGCAACTCTTTTTTGATTGGGGAGAAGCTTTGAGCCATCTAATAAGAATTTAGGTTTTGGTGCAGGGGCAATAACTTGTATTTCTCTTCCCATACTTTTTCCTCCTACACATATACATCACTCTTTAGAGTGATAATAGCAACGAATACATCGACTGTTTCAACGTTATTGATACACACGAGAAACATAGGTTTTTTATTATTTTTCAGCATAAATAAAATCCTCCTAAGCATAATGCATAGGAGGCAAAAGGCTTGTCCGCGAGGAACAAATTTCTTTAACAACGCAATTATCATAATTTATACCGATTATCTTTGAATAGAGACTCAAGTCCTAATTATAAAAACGGATTTTTCCGATAATTTCTGCTTACGCGCGTGAAAGAAAATTTTAATAATAAGTCAAATAAGTCAACGGCATTTGCGCGCGTAAGGAGGTCGGAGATGTCAATTCTTAACTTTTTTATTTTTTTAATCGAGCATACCCCCAAAAACGCCTCAAAAATCGTGTGTATATATGTAGGGGGCGAAAAAAACTTTCGGAATTTGGGTTAACGAAAGTAAGAAAAAACGTCCTTATACCGATTGGAGGAGAGGTCTAAGACGTCAAATCTGAACTTTTTCAAAAATTACTCAAAGAGTAAATAAGAAAATGTGAGCAAAACGTAAACCATTCCGCCATTAACTGTTGAGAGGTAATGCTGGTCCTCAATAAATAAGCAGCAAATCTTAAGAAAGGATAGTACCAAAGTCAAAGCATGGAACTGATGAGAATGTACCTTGTTAAAAGAAGACAAGAGCTAGACATGTCTATGAACGAGACGTCACGTGTAATAGATATGGATTTTCATCATTACCGCAGAATAGAACAAGGCAACATTGATCAGGTTGGTTTTCTTCTCTTTTGCAGAATCGCTCATGCTCTTGACTTTGGTTTAGATGAGATTCTTGAACAGGAACTCATATATCAACAAGAAAGGAACGGTTCGAATTAGTATGATTTCTTTAACAACAACGAGGCAAAATGCCATGCTATTATGCCGTTCCTCTTGTTTTGAATTAATAGGAGGATGCATAAATGCATGTTTTCAAATCAAACGTATTAGGTTTGGCTTCAAATACTCGCTATCCTCATGAATTCATAATCGATGACAAAACAGGCAAAGAAGAACTAAAAGATATATTCAATAAGGATTATGTCTGCGCTAGGTATAAGGACAATAAACGCTCAGGCGATAACTACATCGTTTCTGATTGTTTAGCGTTAGATTGCGATAACGACCACAGCGATAATCCTGATAGTTGGATAACTCCTGAAGATGTTATCAGAACGTTTGAAGGTGTCTTTATGGTCTTCCACATGTCTAGGAATCACATGAAGAAGAAGGATGGCAAAGCCACTAGACCTAAATTCCATGTCTTTATGGCAATGGATGAAATCAAAGAAGAAAGCAAATACGCAGAACTCAAAAGAAGAGTTAATTATCACTTTCCTTACTTTGATAAAAACGCTGAAGATTCAGCAAGGTTCTTTTTTGGAACCGAACAACCTGAGGTGATGATATCTCGTGGCAACGAGACCATTAATCACTTCTTAGATTCATATGACGCGTTTGCTAATATGGACGATCATAACCAGATCATTCCGTGTGGTCAAAGAAACTCAATGCTCTCTAAATATGCTGCCGCTATCTTAAAAAGATATGGTGACACCGATGAAGCTAGAGAACTCTTTGATGAAAAGAATGATAAATGTTGTGAAGAACCGTTAGAATACGAGGAATTGAATTCCATTTGGAGGAGTGCCTTATCTTTTTATAAAAACAAGATATTAACTAATCCAAATTATGTGCCACCAGACAAATATGATGATGGTGAATCCTATGTTCCCAATGATATGTCTGATATCGGTCAAGCCAAAGAGGTGGTCAAGCATTATGGCAATATCATCTCTTATAACACCGCGATGAAGTTTCTTGTTTATCGAGACAACAGGTGGATTGAAAGCGAAGAACTCGCGCTAGAAATCATCCATCGTTTCACTGATAAGCAAATACTCCAAGCTATGAAACTTTATAGAGAAGCAGTAAAAACTGGTGATAAAACCAAAATTGATAACGCTAAAGGCTATCTAAAGTTTGCTACCAGTAGAAGGAACTCCAACTACATTACCGCAACTCTAAAACAAATGACTCCTTACATTGATAGGGATGCAGATTGCTTTGACAGAGATCCATTCTTATTATCAACTCCTGATGGTGTCTACGATTTAAGAAAAGGTCCAATCAACCCAAAGCCACATGATCCTGAGGATTATATGACCAAAATGACTACATGCTCCCCTTCATTTAATGGAAGAAAGCTATGGGAAGATACTTTGGATAAGATATTCTCAGGTGATAAAGAATTCATCAAATATGTTCAACAATGCTGTGGACTAGCTGCAATTGGTGGAGTTTATGTCGAGATGATGATCATTGCTCATGGCGATGGTGGTAATGGTAAATCCACATTTTGGAATACCATCTTAAAAGTATTCGGTGATTATGGCGGCACACTTAGTAGCGATAATCTATTCATCAATAGTGGTAAATCATCGAGATTTGCTAAAGCCTTCCTAAAAGGAAAGAGACTAATTGTTTCTAGTGAATCTGAATTAGGAGCAAGGCTTAATGATGGAATGGTTAAGCAGCTATGCTCCACGGATAGAATTAAAGGTGAAAAGAAGTTCAAAGATGAATTCGGTTTCGCACCATCTCATACCTTAGTTCTATACACAAATCACTTGCCAAAAGTATCTGCTGGAGATGATGGCTTGTGACGTAGAGTGGTTATCATTCCTTTTAACAATAAGTTCACTGGTAAAAACGACACTAAGAACTTCTCGGATGTTCTATTTGAGCAGTGTAGGGAATATATCCTCTATTGGGTCATGGAAGGCGCGAAAATTGTCTATGACAATAAATTCCACATCGATGAGCCAAAAGTCGTCTCAGAAGCCAAAAAACAATATAAAAATGACAATGACTGGCTTCAACAGTTCATCAGTGAATGCTGTAAGAGAGAACCAACCGCTAAAGTAGGTGCTGGAGAGCTTTATGAAAAGTATCGAACCTATGCATGGAAGAGAAATGAATATGCTCGACCAAGTGCTGACTTTAAAAAAGCAATGGAAGCTGCTGGATTCATAAGCACTCATCCACACAACAAAACTTTCTATCATGGCATTAGATTACTCACTAACGCAGAGAACGACCTTGCTGTTTCTGAGGATGACTTTCTAAATTAATAGGGTTAGGGGCTGTTAGGTTTCTATCCACTAATCGTATAAGGAAATAACTTTTTAATTGTCCTTATTACAATAGTGGTAGTCTGGGACCTAACGTGACCTAACCTTTTAATGTCTATCCCCCCCGGTCTTGAAAATCGACTATCTTTGATAGTACCGTCGGCCCCACCTCAGAAATGTGCGGGGCAGAATTTTCCAAAAATTAGGTTTTTCTTGGCCGCTAAAAGGGAGGGGTGGTCAATATCTCTACAACTACATATATGGACATCGGACTGGGGTTTCACGCGAAAAAATCGCGAAATCAAAAGGGTAATAGGATTGATTAGATTCTTGCGGCCATTTATATACCATGTATATAACTTGATATTGCTTTGTCGGTGAGCGATGTATAAACAAGGAGGATTTGAAAAAAATAAGATATGGAAGAAAGTGAATTAAAAGTCGGCAATATCGTTAAGGCTATATTTCGTAATCATGGCAACCACACAATTATTGGAATAATAAACGAAATATCTACTAATGAATATAGTTCAAAAGTCACTTGGGTTGGCATTAAAGTCACCGATGGTAATAAGAAAGATTCATATGTAATTTGGATGATTAAAAATCAAGTATGTTGCCTTATTCCTTTAAGAGATATCAAAAAAATCATCTGAGGCCACAAAAATATTGAAAAGATAAATATAATTTATGATTTTTTTAATGTTAATAGTTGGTGCATTTTTGCTTTTGTAAGTGATAAAATAGTGCTACTGATTATGAATTACTCAAAGATTATTTATGAATTAAGACAAAGACTTTGTCTAACGCAAACTGAAATGGCAAATTTGCTTGGAGTTGGTATTACTTCCATTTCTCGCTGGGAGCAAGGCCACTTTGAACCAGCCATGCAGATTAAGAAAAAGATTAAGCAAATCATCGAGGACAACAATTTATCAGAAAAAGAACTTGAGTCTGCTAATGAACCAGATGAAATTCGCAACGATAAATCCTTTAAAACGAAGAACATGTCTCCAAGGACGTATATCAGCTTATTTAGTAGTGCTGGGGTTGGATGCTTTGGTTTTAAAAAAACCGGCTTTCAGTGTGTAGCAACTAATGAGCTTTTGGAGAGAAGACTTAACATTCAAAAGATTAATAAAAAATGTAAGTATGAACACGGATATATCGGTGGTGACATCACGTTAAAAGAGAATCAACAATTGATCTTAGATGAAATCGATTTTTGGAAAAGAAAAGAAAACATTACTAAGATAGATGTTTTGATGGCTACTCCTCCTTGCCAAGGAATGTCGTCAGCCAATTATAAAAAAGGCGATGAGATTGATAGAAATTCATTGGTTGTTGGAGCAATTCATCTTGTCAAAACTATACAACCTCGTGTTTTTATCTTTGAAAATGTTAGAGCGTTTTTAACAACAATGTGTATCGATAAAGATGATGAAGCTTTAGTCATCTCCGATTGTATAGACAAAAATTTATCACAAGACTACAACATTTTTAGAAGAGTTGTTAATTTTAGTGAATTCGGGATTCCATCAAGCAGGCCTAGAACGCTTGTTATTGGCACTCTTAAATCAGAAAACAATTTCACTCCGTTAAATCTCTTTCCTTTGAGATCTAAAGTCGTTACTGTTAGGGAAGCTATTGGAGATTTGAAACCTTTGCAATTCGGTGAACGTGATCCTGAAGATCTTTATCATTCTTTTAGAACATACCCGCAATATATGCAAGAGTGGATACACGATTTAGGAGAGGGCGAGACAGCATTCAATAATTCGCCAGATAAGGTTCCATATAAAATCGTAAATGGCGAAAAACAGATTTTAAAATCTGGATTTATGGGCAATAAGTTTTGCAGGATGTATTGGGATAGACCAGCTCCTTGTATTACAACTAGAAATGACCAACTTGCGAGTCAATCAACTATTCATCCACGCGATGACAGAGTATTATCCATCAGAGAATTGATGAGAGTCATGAGCATTCCGGAAGACTTTAAATGGACGCTCAACGAAAGCGCTAATGATATTGATGATGCAGAAACATTGATTAGACAATCTATTGGCGAAGCTGTTCCAACCGGCATTATTCTTCAAATAGCAAACAATATAAATCAAATGTTGGATTACGATGAATTTATCAAAAATTATAGAGATGATATTGCCTATCCAGACAGTGACAACTTTTATATAAATTCATTTTTATATGAAAAGAAACTAGCTGATGTTAATGAAACAGGGTCATTTTATACTCCACAAATTGTTGTTTACAACACAATCAAGGAATATACCCCTAAGTCAGAGACTCAAAGGATTTTAGAGCCGGCCGTAGGAATGGGCGCTTTCCTCCCTCAATTTTTGCGCTTGATTGATACATGCAAGAAGGTTGATTTTGACCTCGTTGACATTTCGTACGAATGTCTCTCTTTGTTAAAGAAGGCATTAACAAAGTACAGCACCAACAAAGCTGTGCGATTTAATTATATTAATGATGATTTTTTAACTCATAATTTTTCTACTAAATATGACTGTGTAATCACGAACCCGCCATATTTTAAGATGAATGCATTACTCAAGAAAAAATACAGTAGTTTTTCGTTTTTAAACACAGATAACATCTACTGTCTGTTTATGCATAAATATTCTCTACTCTCAGATGAAATTATGTGCGTCATACCTAAAACATTTATCATGATACCTGACGCAAACGAAATAAGACTTGAATATCAAAAAGAATATTACGTTTCATCGATTTATGATTATGGGGTCAAATTGTTTAAAGAGGTTTTTATTGAGATTTTATCTGTAGCCTTTACAAAAACTAAAGTTGAAACAACATATATTGAAAATCGTGCTTTTAATATCTTTAGACATTTGAAGCATGGATACATATTCCATGACAAAATGTGGCTAATATACCGAGATGAGTGGTTCGATGAATATATTAAAAAACTACAGCTCGACTGCTTTGATTTTTTCAGGGACAGACAATTAACAAATAAGTATTTAAAGAATACAGGGAAAATTTGGGTATTGCGTTCTAAGAATTTGCTTGATGATGGAACATTTATACATAAAGCAGGATATGACAAATATGTGGATTCTTTAGACGGATTCCAACTTGCTAGATATTATGGTAAGGAAAATTATGTGTTCATTAATTTTACATACAATACTAGAGGTGCTGTTTTGCCAAAGAACTGCACGGTTAACGGTTCTTTCTGCATCCTTCTTCCAAAACACAAAGATTTAAAAATTGACTTGTCGCTTTACGCAACAGAAGACTTTAGAAGGTATTATGCCATCGTTAAAAACTTATCCAAATTTACAATCAATGTTGATAGCAATTCAATATATTACATAGGAGTGAAAAATTATGATTAAAAAGTTGCTTAAAAAATTGAATTCAGTCTCAATGAAAAGCGGTCGTTTCTTTGCTGATAAAAGCTATAAGTACGACACTATTTTCTTTGGAGCAAAGTTCATTTTGGAACTTGATGATGGTTCACATCAGATTGATTTGAACACTAAACAAACCGAACTAATTAATAAGTTTGTTGAAGCGTTCACATTAGATCCTAATTCAACCGATGCAAACAGAAATTATGTCTTAGAATCGTTTGCCTTTTTTGAATATGTTGGTGCCATTAAGAAAATCGGACAAAAGCTTTATCAAATAACAGATGTGGAGATACTAGAATATGCGACTGTTTCAATAGAAAACGCATATATTCTCCAATATCTTACAGCTTACAAGACCTTTTTAAATGACGATATTTGGGATAGATATGTCGAATATGTTAACGATCATAACCTCTCTACTAAATCTGATAAGTTAGTCAAACTTGCTGACACAATCAAAGAATGCGCGCACAGCGTTGGTAAAAATCAAGATACTCCTTGGGCAAATAATTTTGTAAAATTCCAGATTTGTGTCTTAGCCCTTGCAAACGAAGATAATTATATTTCTAGAACTTTAAATATCTCGGACTCTGTAATCACTCCTCAACAATTGTCTGCAAACGTTGAAGGAACTAGGTCAACATCTGCAAAAAATAATTTTTACATCCATGATTTCAGAATGTCATATGTTTTAAATACTTTAAGGCCATATTTGGCAAACGCGAAAAAAGATGCCTTTCTACCATCTTTCCCTAAGAGAACTTATAAAGATTATCCACTTAATTTCATTTTATATGGTGCTCCTGGAACCGGAAAAACTTTCTCAACGGTTGAATATGCCGTTTCCATTTTAGAGAAAAAACCATTAATCACTATACAATCTCAATATCACGATAGAGAAGGGATTAAGAATGCTTACGATAAGTATTTAAAGAATGGAAGAGTGGTCTTTACTACGTTCCACCAGAATTACAGTTATGAAGACTTTATTGAAGGATTAAGACCAGATTCTAATTCAAATAGATTTAAATTCAAAGCGGTGCCTGGTGTATTCAAAAGAATTGTCGCAAGTGCTCTTGAAGATAAAAACAATAACTATGTCCTTATTATTGATGAAATTAACAGGGCAAATATTTCTAGAGTACTTGGTGAATTAATAACACTTTTAGAATACGATAAACGCTGGGGTGAAGAAAATCAAATGATGGTTGTGTTACCTACATCTAAAGATGTTTTTGTTGTTCCTAACAATTTATTTATCATAGGCACAATGAACACAGCAGATAAGTCAATTTCAATGATTGATGTAGCCTTAAGAAGAAGATTCTCATTTATTGAAACACCTGTGGATTTATCATTAATCAACGATGTCGCTTTGCGTAATGTGTTAGAAAAAATCAACGAAGGTTTAAAAAAGGATTTCGATGATGGCACTGATTTGCTTGTAGGTCATGCCTACTTTATCAATAAAACAGAAAACGACCTTGACCTCATTATGAATCAATCAGTAATTCCTCTTTTGTATGAGTATTATTTCGATAAAACATCAAAGGTGAAAGCATTGGTGGAAAATTCTATCAACGGAACTGACTTTGAAATCGATGGTTCAGCGACAGGGCGTATCAGAATTAAGAAAAAATAGAGTTCAATATGCAACCATATTGTTATTACGAAGAAACAGAAATAAGAAAACATTATTTACCTGAATCGTGGAAGGATGAAAGGGTTCAAGAAGATTTAAAAGACTTTCTTCAGGAAAACTGGAATCAAAGAAAGAGTTTTTATGACGATGGTGATAACAATTCAAAACAACAGTTTTTAACATTTTTAAATTTTGGTAGCATTCGAACCAATGAATATGTTGGGACTATTGTTTTCAACGGTGAACAAGTCAACATATTTCCAAAAGTGTTTGAAGCAAAAGGTAGTTCAAATAGTCTTGACCATTTAATGTCTAATTTGGTCCAATGGCTTGATTATTGCTCAAAACTAGATTTTCCTTTTGTTTCAATCAAGAGTGATTTAAATGGCATTGATAATTTTAAAGAATTGTTTATTACATTATTTGCTAAGAAACTGTCGCAAGTGCTGGAGCACGGATCATATTATAAATATGAAGATCGAGTGGAAGGCCTCCGAGTTATAAGAGGACGATTGGATATTAATGATTATATTTCGAGAAAAGTACCAAGCGGTCAATATGACACTTTCAGATGCGAATACTCAACGTTTGAATATGACAATCTGTTCAATCGCATTATTAAGTATGTTTGTAGAAAACTATTTAATCAAACAAGACCTGTAAACCAAAAAATATTTAGAAACGTTATTCTTAGAATGTCCGATGTTTCTGATGTTGTTTGTATTGCTAGAGACTGCGATAAGGTAACTCTAAATAGAATGCAAAGTGAATATCGTAGCATTTTGTCTCTTTGTAAAATCTTTTTACTTAATGATTTGCCTGGATACACGATGGACACTAAAGAATCGTTCTGCTTCTTATTTCCTATGCCTTTGCTTTTTGAGGGCTTTATTGGTGGGTTCCTTAAATCGATTTTGGACGGGAAAGGAAGAGTTGAACTACAAAAAAGTGATCAACCCCTTATTAATGACATTAGATATGCCGGAAAATCATATGGTCCTGCATTCATGATGCGACACGATATATTATGCACAATCGAAGACAAAGTATTCTTGATGGATACAAAATACAAAAAAATACAAAGATTTGAGGACGCAAAAGAAGACGAAACTCTTTGGAAGATGCAACTCATTCGCGGTGTCAATCAGCAAGATTTATATCAAGTATCTACATATGCGGCTAAAAGGAATCTAAAAAAGGCCTATATTATTTACCCATTATTAAGATATGAAGATGTTGAAAGCGATATGCCGATTCTTCAAGAATTGATACTTACAGGCAATTCATCACTTGACGATATAAAATTTGTGGATGTTGTTTTAGTTAGAGTTCCTTTTGTTTTTGAAGAGGACATAGACAAAACCAAAGAAATGCTCACTAGTACCTTGCTTAAAATATTTGAATAGGTATGAACAATAAAGAAAAACGTAAATACATGACAGATTTGTTGGTTTTTCAATCAACTCCTTTCATGTCTGAATTTGAAACAAGGAAAGATTTTCTCAAAAAGACTCCTATTATCCTATATAAATATAGACCGTTTGATAGATACGCTTTTGAAATGATTGAAGAGGGGTATGCATATTTAGCTCCGGTTAAAGGTCTCGATGATCCTTTTGATTGCCTTAATGATTTCACAATTAATGATTTCTATAACGAAAAGACTCATAAAATTACTCCAAAAGCAGTTGATTTCATTATTAAGTTGGTTTGCCCGAAAGGCATTCAAAACTTATCTCCTAAAGAAGTAAAAAAATTAGCCCTTCAATGCATAAAAGAAGATGGGATAGATTATGAAAAAGTTCCTAAGGTGGTTACATCAAACGGTATCATGACTAGAACAGAGGTTGAACCATTGTTTGTGGTACTCAATACATTTAATGAAAATTTTGAAGGTGTAATTGAGAGTGCAAAACTAGATGGATTTGCAAAGAGCGCTATGTCTCCTGGTGATAGAGTAGGCATATGCTCGTTATCAGAAAAGAGAGATAACAAAGTTATGTGGTCCTTGTATGGAAATAATTACGAGGGATACTGTATTGAGTATGATATTCCAAAAAGACAAGAGGTTACTCCCAATCTTTGTCCTGTTATTTATACAAAAAGGAACAATAATAGATTTATCGAGAAGATGATTGAATACGCTATGGGTGCATTTATGCGAGCCGTAACAGATGGTCATTTAACTGGCAACATCGGTGCATCTATGGAACTATTCTGCACAAAAGATACTGATTGGTCATATCAAGCAGAATGGAGACTAATTGCCAATGCAGGAGGCAGATTCCCTTATTTAAATATCAAGGCAGTATATCTTGGATTCAAAGTTAAAAAATCAAATGAGAGCAAGATGAAAAAACTAGCCAAAGAAAAAGGATTTAGTTTATTCAAGATGAATCCACCTAATGGAAAGAAGCGAATCACATACAGCAAAATTATATAGAAAACATGGTTCCACAATAGCCTCTACGGTTACGCTTATATGCACGCACATGAGCACCTGAGCGTGTCAAGGCATGTCGAAACTGTAGTATCATTAATTTTGAAGAATTAATTATAAGTTAAGAAAGTGCCGATTACATCGAACTAATTTGAAGATATCCGCGTGATATCTTTTCTTTTATTTTTCAGAATTTTCATTAAAAATAGCCAAAATTACAGCAGAGCGACTGTCCCAAACAAACGTCAGCGGTAACACATCAGGTTTCTTAGGTCTTAGCGAACAGTTTGACTACTTGTAGTTACATTTCAAATAATCGAATAAGCAAATTTGAAATAATCACTCGACTTTGACTGCCAAAATTTTCTATTTTTTTTAAATCGCACTCGTCCACAATGGTCAAGAATCGTCCAAATTTGCCTCAAAGTGGACGAATAATGATTATCGAGTTCATTAAATCGAACCTTTTTGTTAATAATCAATTAGCAAAATTAGAGTAATAAAATTTAATTTATAAAAATTTTTTAGGAATAATATATTTTCTTTTTATAAAAAATGCAGATCTCGATAAAACGGAATCTGCATTTCGGATATAGATATTAACTATATCGAAAATTCTTATATTGTTACTACTTTGTAATTTAGGAAGTCGTTTCTTTGGGTTCCTTGGCAATTAACTATTCCGGTGAGAATAGGCTCTTTAAATGCAAGTTCTGCTCGTTTGTCTACAAACTCTTGAAAGGTCATTGAGTTAGTGGTTATTGATAGGAAAATAAAGGAACAAAGTACCCCGATAAAAAGAGGTGCTTTTTTATTAGGATGTAACTTCTAGTCACGTTCCCGAGATAGTTTAGATTTGATAATATCTAAGCGGGTCATAGCATTTTAATAATTTGAACTGCTAAGGGCTTTGGAAAGCGTAAATGGAAAGTGAGACGTAATGAAGACACATTTCAAAAATGGAAGAAAGAGGGCTTGTTAGAATCTAAACTTGCATACTTGAGAGGCGCAAGTTCTAATTTTTATTCGCAAAAGAAAATGGCACATGACCTAGGAATTACCGAGACCACATTCATTACACTTAAAAGCAAATACAAACAAATAAGAGAAGCTTTGAATTATGGAGACGAACTTCTAAAGGCAGATGTGATGTCTGCATTAAAGAAGAGAGCTGTAGGATTCGTATCTGTTACAAAAGTTAGATCTATGAAAAAAGATGGTGGTGGAAGAAACTATCAAGCTGTTCAAAAAGTTGAAAAGGAATTCCCTCCTGATGTTGACGCTATTAAATACCTATTAACTGTTAAATTCGGTAGAGAATTCCATCCTAAGAAAGAAGAACTAGATTTAGCAGAAAAGAAAGCTGAACCAGTACAGTGGCTTCCTAATCCATACAAAGGAGATGATGAATAATGAAACTAGATCCTATTTATAATGACTTGTTTAAAGAAAGAGAAGGATTTGAAAACTTTCATAAAACATATAAAGGATTTTACTATGGTACAGTAATGGGAACAGATGATAGACATGAATATCTAATGCTCTATGATTCTAGATTCAAACGTGGATATAGAGAATGTATTGTACCAGCATTAGCACTCTATTGGCTCTATAAAACCAAACCAAGAAGAAAAGAATATTTAGAAGTAACTTTTGATTGTGAAGAAAAAGATGGCATCTTATATTTACATATGGATTGGTCATTCCGCAATAATGAATATGAAATTAAATATAAAATGTATATTCATCCAAAGACAGTAGAACAAATAAAATTTATTATGTAAATAATAATATTATAGTCCCCCCGGTATAGGATCGGAGGGATTTTTTGTAGTACCGTTGGCCCCACCTTCAAAATACGCGAGACCAAGATTTTCAGCTTCTTGATTTTATTTTGAAAAATTGAAAAGTGACATCTTTGTAAAAGAAAATGCAAGTTCAAATTCATATGTCATAAGAGTGCGTGATATAATATTTTCAATGCTAGGAGGTTTATAAATAAAAAGCGAAAAGATTTAATTTGCACAACAAACATTTATACAAGGAGTTTAACATGAAAAAAATTGAAAAAATTAACACCATTCATGAAATGACAGCCAATTTCAAAAGGTTGTTATGAACGTTATGGCTAAGGAAATGTATAAGACTTTAGTCAATGATACTCCTGAAGAAAACGATTAATTAATAGAAAGGATCTAGAACATGGAAATTAAATGCCCAGAATGTGGTAAAGTATTCACCCCAACAGCAAATGAATACAATGAGATTATTAAGCAAATAAGAGATGCTGATTTTAATGAGCAACTCAATGCTAGATTAGAAGCGTTAAAGAGCGAATCTAAAGCCGAATTAGTAAAAGAACAAGCAAATGCTCAAGCTGATAAACAACGCGCTCTAGATGCTTTAAATCAAAAGATTTCTCAATTAGAAGGCCAAATCAAAACAATGGAAGTCGAAAAGAAGGCTGCCGTTGCTGATGCTAATTCAATTAAAGATATTGAAATTGAAAAATTAAAAGGCGAAATAACAAGACTTGAACAAGTTAAGGAATCTGCTGTAAAAGAAGCTGTTAGTTCTAAGAATGAAGAAATTATTAAATTAGAAGCATCTTTAAAACAAGAAAAGGAAAATGCAAAATCTGAAGTTGAAAAAGCTGTTGCAGATAAAGAAAAAGAAATCATAAGACTTCAAGGCGAAGTAAAAAATATTAAATCAGAATCTACGTTGGCTTTAAAAGCAAAAGAAGAATCCTTTGCAATCCAACTTAGAAACAAAGATGATCAAATCGCGTATTATAAAGATTTAAAAACTAAGATGTCTACAAAGATGGTGGGTGAAACTCTTGAACAACACTGTCAAATTGAATTCAATCGTTTAAGACCTACTGCTTTTAAAAATGCATATTTTGAAAAAGATAATGATGCAAAAACTGGATCTAAGGGTGATTTTATTTATAGAGAATGTGATGAGAATGGTGTTGAGATTATTTCCATCATGTTTGAAATGAAAAATGAAAATGATACAACAGCAACCAAGCATAAGAATGAGCATTTCTTCGCTGAACTTGATAAAGACAGAAAAGAAAAAGGTTGTGAATATGCTGTATTAGTTTCTTTGTTAGAAGCTGATAATGAGCTTTACAATGGCGGAATTACTGATGTTTCATACCAATACGAAAAGATGTATGTTGTAAGACCTCAATGCTTTATTCCCATTATTACATTATTAAGAAATGCTGCGTTTAACGCCGCTCAATATAAAACTGAGTTAGCATTAGTGAAAAATCAAAATATTGATGTTACCAACTTCGAAAATAAATTATTAGATTTCCAAGAAAAATTTGGAAACAATTATCGTTTGGCAAGCGAAAAATTTAAAGATGCTATTGACGAAATTGATAAAACTATTGCTCATTTGCAAAAAGTTAAAGATGGATTAATTGGATCTGAAAGAAATCTTCGCCTTGCTAATGATAAAGCGCAGGATTTATCTATTAAGAAATTAACTCGGAATAATCCAACAATGATGGAAAAATTTGCTGAAATTTCTGAAAAAAATAAATAAGATTATTTATCATGGAGGTAATATGATTAAACAAATTTATATTAAAAATTTTAAAGCTTATGAAGAGACTAGAATCAATTTGTACCAAAACAACCTGTTTATTGGTGAAAATGATTCTGGAAAATCTTCAATTCTTCAAGCGTTGGATGCCTTTTTCAATCTTGATACGTTAGATAAAAAGTATGTCCGCGACATAAATTCTAATGTTGAAATTGGTGTGTTGACCGATGATAACCATTTCATTAAAAAATCTTTCAAAGCAAAAACATTTAAATCAGAAATTGTTAAAGGCGATCTTGCTAATCTAAACGATTGTAGATACATTTATATTTCGCCAAATACGCTTGATATCAAAAAGCTGATTTCTGACCTAGCTATTTCCAAAGCTGTAAGCAGTTTGACTGATGAAACAAAAAATGCAATCCGAACTTTAATGGATGAAAGTATACAAACAGTCATTGATTCTATTGACGATGATATGCTTATTGTTGGAGGAGGCACTACTTTAAGTGGTGAATCAATTCTAAAAGTTGAAAGTGCATTTAAGTTTGATATAAAAAGTGACGGAGTTCCAATTGAAGGACGAGGATCAGGATATCAAAAAAATGTAGTATATTCACTATTAACTGGAGGCACTTACAATAATGTTATTATTGGTATTGATGAAATAGAAAACTCATTATCTCTTAAAAATTGCCGTGACTTATTGAGATTGATTAAAGCAAAATTTAACCAAACTTTAATCACCACTCATTCTGTGGCGGTGGTTAAATCTGTTGAAGAATTTGATGTTTCGCCTGTTTTTAGTAATGGAGTTTCTACTGTTGCTGAATTGTATCAAAATTTAGGCGAGACGCCAGAATCAATTTATGTTCTTGTGGAAGGCAAAACTGATGTTAATTGGATTAAAAAGGCAATTTCTATATTAGGATTAACTGATCATTATGTAATTTTACCTTGTGGAGGATGTTCGAATATTAATCCGGTGAAAATTGAACTTGAAAATCGTGGTTGTATTTGCAAAGTAATTAAAGATGGAGACACTCGTGGAGAAAGTTCACTTTCAAAAGAATGCATTGAATTATATGTTCCGTTAGCAAAATATAACGAGATTTTTGAAAAAGAGGAAGAAGCTGTTCCTTTAACTAAAGAGGATTTTTTTGCAGGTTTAGTGTCGGAAGAAGAA
The DNA here is from genome assembly GCA_944351395.1 of uncultured Bacilli bacterium. Lineage (GTDB taxonomy): Bacteria > Bacillota_I > Bacilli_A > RFN20 > CAG-826 > CALVUG01. The sequence goes on along the minus strand of CALVPP010000015.1, from coordinate 6,943 downwards.
GGAATAGGGAAAGAAACAATAAAAAGAAAACTATCAGATAATGTTGAATCCTTTTTGACCGCCGATAATCCTCTAATTAGTGAAATTAGAAATCTTTTGGGTTAAATTTGTTTGTCAATATTGGATTTAAAATGGAAATTGAAGAACAAAAAGTCTATCAAGAAATGGTTGATGCTTTAAATAGTCATGACAAGGTTAGAATCGCAAAAGCAAAATATGATTTCTTGTTTTTTGGCAAAAATCTTTTTGATATTGTGATAAATTATATTAACTTAATAAATAACGGCGTTGATTTTGATTTTAGTCATAGAACAATCAAAAAAAGCACCAAACTATTTAGAATAAGACGTTTTGAATCAGGGGTGGATTTTAGCAATGAAAGTCAATGAAAAAATCCTCCAGGCAAGCCAGAAAATAGGACGAATTCAAATGGAGAATCTGCTCTCTATCTTGGAACAACAGAGAATATTTGCTTATTAGAAACACATATCCAAAACTGTGAGAAGTATGTTTTGGGCGAATATGAAGTTGTTAATGATTTTGTTGTTGGAGGTTTCCTGTCTTGCGAAGATTTTCACAACAAATATGCATATTTAACGGGAATGATTTCGAATGCTTTTTTAATAGCTCCATCTAGAAGTGACAAAAACGCGCGTCTTTTTATTTTTTTAGATGATTTATTCCTCGTTCTTGAAATTAAAGGTTCTCCTTTTTTCTTTTATCTCTCCAAGATCTTAATGTATAGCGATTAATCCCTAATGCTCTTGCAGTCTTAGATAATTGTCCATCATAGGTATCTAATAAATTTAATGCTTTTTCAATTTCTTCTATTTTGTGCATGCTTGTCCTTTCTATTTAGTCCAAGTTTTCGTCTGCACTCCCAAAACAACGGTCGAAAATGTTGGTTTTCTACGAAACTATTCTGACAAATACAAGATTTATATTGTAATATAAAAGAGTACCTGTCGTGTTAATGCAGTCAGGTTTGTCTTAGGAAACATATTATTATGTATAATTAAATCTTTTTGATGCTAAGAAAAATGAATACGTGTATATGATTTTTGTAACTGATAATGGGACAAAACGAACAAAAAGAATAAAATATAAGTAGTGTATTAATGGAGAGTCAAATGCATTTAAGTGGAATAAAAATTAAAAACCATCCAATATTAGGCGATTTGAATATTTCATTTATAAATGATGAAACAGGAACCCCATATCCTGTCGTCGTTTTCGTTGGTGAAAATGGCTGCGGGAAAACAACTTTATTAAATGAATTATTTAATTATTCAAATTCGGATTACGTAATTAATAAACAAGCATCTATATCCTTTGCAGGAGAGAAATGTTTCTCTTCATTGTTTGTTAGACAGGACTCTAAATATAGCGAGGCGATGAATGAGTTAACTATAAGAATTTCAGGAGCCTCCGCTCCGTTCCCAATGACACCAAAGCATGAATTTTTAGGCGGCCAAAATATATTAAATCTTAGAAATAAAAGCGGAATTAACTATCGGGGAAAAGAAATTTTATCTTTGTTTGGTGATCCGATGATTTTAGAGGCTTATGAATCTAGAAAAATAAGCAAAATAAAATGTGGAGGAAAAGTGTTAGGGTCAATCGATGGTTCACAAAGTTCTTTCGATTTAACAAAATTTTCTTCAGGGCAGCAAGAAATATTATTAAAAATTAAAGCTATTGAACAAACTACATTAGGAATAGATTTTGTGTTATTTGACGAACCTGAGACATCTTTGCATCCTCGTTGGCAGAAAATTATTGTTAACTTTGTTAAAGACATGATAAAAGATGAAAGCGGATCCTCACCTCAACTCTTCATAGCGACACATTCTGAGAAAGTAATGGAATCATTAATTGGCAAAAATGATGTTTTAATTATAAGACTTTCTAAAGATAACAAAAGAATTAAGAGCGAAAGAATAAATGAGATGGATTTGTATCTTCCTAAAGTTACTTTTGCAGAACTAGATTATATTGTTTTTGGAATCCCATCTTATGAATATCATGATCAACTTTTAGTAGCGTTTGGAGAAATGATTGGAACTGATAATATTTCTAAGATAGATAAAGCCATAAAAGATTCTAAATTATGGACTAATGATTATTACAAGAAATGGACGTTATTCGTCAATGCAGAAAAACAACCAAAACGTAAAAATAATTATAAGACGTTACCAGTTTACATTAGAAATTATTTTCATCACCCGAAAGAAGGAAAGGAACCAACTAATGATGAATTGATTAAATCTATCGAATTTTTAAGAAAATTACTTAAATACAATTTGTGATATAATGATTGTGCTAGCGGGTATCTTCTAGTTTAGAAATAAACGAATGGAGGAGGTACTGGTAATGAACCAAGATGCTGGCATATACTCTTCCAAGTCGTTAATGGAAGAAATCAAGTGGCGGATCAAAACCAAATATGGTAGCCAAGAAAAATTCGCTAAAGAATTTGGGTCCACAAGAAAAACTCTAAGTCGTTTACTCAATCATAATAGCGATTTCGAGTCAGTTATAAGAATGTGTAGACTGCTTGATATCAACGGAATACAAATCGATTAATCGAGGAGTATTCCTTTTTTTGTAACCTTTTCTGGGACAGAATACATTTTGAATTTGAACTTGTTATAAGTTATTAGCGGGAGGTAGAAAAAATGGATCCAACAATTACAGCAATATTAGCGCTTAGCATCATCATCAACATCATTTGCACAATTGCGTGTCCAATTATTGCAAGCTATAAAGATAGAAGTGTTGTGGGTTGGTTATTTGGTGGTCTTTTTTTATCGCTAATTGGTTTGATTATTATTTCCCTTTTGAAACCAAAAGAATTTTACATCATGTATTAATTCAAATGATGTGAGACTAAATTAAGAGATAACGCAGTCCTCACTTATGACTAAGTTACAAATATAACTTGAGAACGAGGAATACATATTTTTTTATTCATCAAAGGAATTAAAGATAGATAATTTTTGAAATAAAATTTTATCAAAAGTACAATCCCCAATAACTTTAAACTAAACAAAGGGTAAATATTATTGCTTTTAAACATTTATATGAATGTTATCGACAGTAAAACACTTAAAAAAGAACATTATCAACTAACGTCAGTTAAGTGTGTAACAATGGCTGATGATTGAGAATTTATAGTTAACTTAGATAAATGAGCATTAGACTTAAAACTAAACAAAGATAAACGAGCAAAAAAAGCTTTATCGAAGTATTTTTTGTTTGGTGCAAAAGCTATATTCTTTAAAATGTTAGTGCTAAATTCCATGTTCAATATTTCTTGTGTTAGTTAATTAAATTATTTTTAAGAGATGATTTTAGAAACATTAAATTTATTGAAGATGTGATAACTTCAAGAACGGATGAATATATTAAAAAGTTATTATTCATTTAAGTTGTTAGAATTTTAATAATGTCTAGTAAAATTTCATCATAATATTACATTTACTGCATAAAATATTATATAATTTATTCAGAAAGGTATTAATGATGAGAAAATTTGATTATTCGTTTTTAGAAACGCAAGTATCTAGCAGATTATTAAATCTTATTGCTATTATTTATGACGTTAAAGGCAAAGAAAGCGTTAGATTAAACACTAATCCTTCTTTATTCATCAAGCTAAAAAAGAAAGCGATTCGTGATTCAATAAAAGGTAGCAATGCGATTGAAAATATTCGCACTACAGAATTTCGAATTGATGAAATTGCGTTCGGAGACAATAAAGCATTAACGCATTCCGAAGCAGAAATAATCGGATATAGAAATGTTTTAAACGACATTCATAATTATAACAACGCCATTATTCTTGATAAAACAAGTATCCTTTCAATGCATGGACAATTGTTAGATGTGGTAAAGGCTAATAACCGTGGGCAATTTAAAAATGAGCCGAACTACATTAGTGAAAAACGTGGTGGAAAAACTATCGTTGTGTTTGTTCCAACCGCACCAAAAGAGGCAGAAGAATCAATAGATCAAATGTTAGTTGCGTTTAATGATGCAAGTCACAATCCAAACATTAACCCTCTACTTTTAATCTTTTCTTTCATCTTGGATTTTTTATGCGTTCATCCTTTTGATGATGGCAACGGTAGGATGTCAAGGCTTTTAACGTTGTTACTTTTATATAAATTCGGATTTGATATAGGCAAATATATTTCTATAGAAAATACGATTGATGAATATAAGGATGAATATTATGCAGCTTTACAAGCATCATCCTTGAATTGGCACGAGAACAAAAACGATTACGAGCCTTTCGTTTTATTTATGATTCAAATCTTATACAGATGTTATATGAAACTTGATATGAATGTTTTTTCTCAAATAGATAAGAAGATGTCTAAATCGAAAAGAATAGAAATGCTCCTATTAAATTCATTTGTTCCGATATCTAAAAAAAGTATTTGCGATAATCTTCCTGATGTTAGTGAAGAATTAATAGAAATGACATTATCTAAACTACTTAAAGAAGATAAAATTATCAAAATTGGGACATATAAAAATGCAATGTACTATAGGAAGTAGCGGATTAAATTATCTTTTCATGTGATTTCATTAACTTTTTTAAAAAATTTAAAAAAATAGTTTGAAAATTATTTATTTTTGTATTATCTTACAACACATTCAAAGGAGGATATGCATTTTATGAAGAAATCATACCTAGCCGCAACAGCGGTATGTGCGTTCGCGTTAATTCTCACTGGATGTGGTGAACCAGCGCCAGACACACCTACGACTTACGCTCTCACTCTTACAGCAGGAGAGGGGTCAACCATTACTGTGGATAATCCATCAGAAGATGGTCGCTATGAAGCGGGTGATGTCGTCACGTTCGATGTAAACGTTACCGTTCCTAATAAAGTTTTAGACGACGTCACTTTTAATGGAACAGAATTACATTCATTAAGTGGTACATATACTGTCACGATGCCAAAATCTGATAGTACAATTGCAACTACGTTATTAGAAATTGGTCCTGCTGACCTTTTAGATCCTGTTGCTGTCGTAGAGGAAAATGTGCCAGAGACTGTGCAAGATGTCTTAGATTTATTAAATGGTGCTTCAGTCGAAGCAAATGTCAACTATCTTGCAGAAGCCACTTTAAGTGGTGATTTTGGTCGTTCACCGATGGGTGATACAGTTCAATCTTACGTCTATTCTTCAAAAATTGGTCGTAATGGTACGGCACTTGTCGAAGGTAGTCAATTCAGTGGTTCGAGAAGTTTATACGTAAGAAACACTTTCACTGTTACCGACAATTACGTCTATAGCTTACTTGGCGAACAAGATAGCTATGGTTATAACGAGTCTGCTGCCGTCGGTGTTTTGACTGATGCAACAGAAGGTTTAAAACCATTTGAAGTTAATCGTGGTGAAGTTGATAAGCAAGTCATGTTAAATGCCGGCTTCACTAATTTCTTCGTCTCGAACTTCTTCGCTAATTCGACATCGTCTTTCTTAAATACGAATGAAGAAGGATGGGTTGAAACTACTGTAACTACAGATGTAGCAGAAAACGAATACACTGCAACATTAAGTGCAAAAGACGTCGACTATTATGGTGATCTTGAAGCAGTAGTGGAATTAGTGTTAGTGGTCGATGGTCGTAATTTTATTAAAAACCTCACCTTCACTTATAGTGCTTATGATGAGATGGATGTGAATCCTGATACTAACTTACCTTATGAAGGAGCAACTCCAGAAGAAGTTAATACTATTGAATACGTCGGCACGATTGATTATCGTGATGAAGTAGAAGGTTTAAACGTCGATGATTTAGTCATCAACGGTGATTATGAAGTCAACCTTTCTTATAAACTTGAAGGTAGTTATTCAAGTTTTGATGTCGTCGATGGTAATATTGCCGATAGCGGTGAAGTAACTGCTGAATATCATGTCCTAACTGCCGAGAAAGCTTTAGTTAATCCAATTCTTATCGGCTCTAAGGAAGAAAATAAAGTCATCTTTACAGAAGACGGAACACCAGTGATGAATGGTTTAGGCGAAACTACTCTTGTCTTCGATAATGGTGCTGGTGAGCTTAAAGAAGTGAAATTAAATGTCGTTCAACCAGATCCATTAGATATTGAAGCTACACTCGACACAGGGGATGTCGTCTATATTGATGAATTATCCACTCTTACTGTCAGCATCATTCCTGAAGGCGCGAATCAAGATGTGAATGTCGAAATGGACGCTAGTTCAACTGGTAGTGTTGGTATTACTAAAGTTTCTAGTTCTACTGGTACTTATTTTAACCTTATGGGTATCACCGAAGGTGAAGTGACGATTAATTTCGCTTCCGTCATAAAACCATCTTTATCTGGTTCATTAGAAGTTACTGTTATGGAAAAACCAGATCCAGCAGTCGTTAGAAGTTTCTTAACTACGACAACTTTACATGGCGCCGTGAGTGGTTGGGGCGATCATTTCGTGAACTTCAACACTGATGGCACTGGCGAATACGTCTGCTACGAAGGTAACAAAGGTGACATCGTTCCATTTAAATGGGCATTAGATGAAGCAACATTAACTGTTTCTCTTAGTGATTTTGATCCAGATGCTAAGTCTAAATATTACACGATCGTCGGATTCTCTAACGTCACTGAAACATCTATCGATTTTACATTCAGATATAATGGTTCAACGGATAGAACGACGACGATGACAGCGTTAGATGCTAAATTAGATTTTACAACTGCTGATCTTTCTCAATATTAATAATTTATATTTTAATTCGACACCGAAGTAGGCTGCGTAGGCCTGCTTCGGTTTTATTAGTGTAAGAAAAGAAAGGAAAATTTAACTATTAATAAATCAAGTAAAAATTGATTTGTATGACAAAAACAGTTCTCTTTGCGGAACTTTCTCTTAAATCCTAAAAATATTTAGGAACTACTTA
>CALVPP010000014.1 GCA_944351395.1 uncultured Bacilli bacterium | reverse complement strand
AATAAGTCGCGTATCACAATTTCTAGAATTATTAAAAAATCAAATAAAATTAAACGTGTTGGCCCTGATAAAGGTGGGCATTGGGAAATAGTGGAAAAAGGCACAAAAGATAAATGTTAAAATAAATAAATGATAATTCATGCCTAATCCTATGAAGTACTTTTGATCATGGATGCAGCGACGCAGGATGATTATGCCGCTGTTGAACCATTTTTGCTTTTTTATTAGTGATATCATATTGTCGATTATAAAATACACTCTTTCTTTTTATATGCTTTTAGCATATATTAAATAAGGAAAGAAAGGAGTTTTGATATCTATGACTTTTAAAGGAATTATTGTAGCAGCTATATCGATCGCCGCGAGTGTCATCGCATTTATTACAGCAGGATCTTTAGAATACTTTCAATTAGTTGAACCTTTAACAAAGACTTTTTTTGATTTTGGTTCTGTGTTTCAATCATCCTATCAACTAATTATCGTTGCCGTTATATTTTACGCTCTCATCATTGCATTTGCTGTGACAACGATTATTGCTTTCGTGCGCATCTTTACGAGAGGTAAAATCACTGCGATATTTGCTGTAGTCGCCTTAGCGTTTTCCTTCATAACGACATTTACTTGCTATTTGCCTTATGCATATTTAGCATTGCTTGGTAGTGGCACCGAAAGTGGCCCGCTTAGCATCATCATCTTCGCTGGTATCGGCATCGTTTTCGCTTTGCTTGCCTTTGATATGATGGCGAAAAAAACTAAAACTGAATAAAATAATATTAAGAAAGATATCTAGTTTGACTATATATTTTTTTATTTTAATTTTTCTTTAACACAAAAAAACTATGTGTTTAATTATTTTAAATTTATAATTAAATAAGTTAAGGGAGGGAACAATTATGCATAATAAAGTTCTCAAAGGAATAATTTTATCCGTTTTAGGTATCGTTTTTGGTTTAGCAGCTTTCATTTATGGTGCTGTGCTTGGCATGTTTGATATTTTTGCCACTATATTGCCAGTGATGTTCAATTTTGGATTAGTTTTTTCTAGTGGTGTACAGACTAGTATTGGTGCGATTATCTTCTACGTGTTGTTAATTTTATCCGTAGTTGGTGTCATCGTTTCCATCGTCAAAGTTGCCCAAAGGAAAAATGTCTTAGGTATCTTTAATATTTCGGCAAATGTCGTCGCTTTATTGACTACTTTATTTGTCTTAGGCACATTTGGTTCAGCGATTATTAGCACGAATGTCGAAACGATTGTTTTAGCAGTCTTAACGTTATTGAGCGTCATCTTTGGTTTAATTGTTTTAGGTTTCATTCCTCATCGCGAAGTTATCGCTAGCGAAGAGGCAGTGGAGGAAAAGAAAACTGAAGTTGTTCCTACAATAATGGAAGAACCTGAGACTTCAAATGTCGTAACAACTCCTGTAGAAGAGAAAACTATTCCTCAAGAAGAGGTTAAAGAAGAACCTGTGGTTGAAGAAACCAAAGAAGAAGTTGATGAAGTTCCAGTAGAAGAAACAACAGATACCGCTTCTAAAAAGAAGGCGAGCACGGCAAGAATTTATCATATTTCCGAAAGAAAAGAACTCAATAAATGGCAGATTAAATTCGCTGGTGGCGAAAGAGCATTAAAATTCTTTAATACACAAGCCGAGGCTATTGCTTATGCGAAAGAACTAATTGCTAAGAATGGTGGCTCTTATCGCGTTCATTCTCGTAGTGGAAAATTGAGAAAAGCATAATTGTAATAAATGCAAAAATATTATTTAGCGTATGGCTCTAATTTAAATTTAGACGCTATGCGTTTTAGATGTCCTAGTGCGACGAAGGTCGGAGTGTATTATCTTAGTGGTTATTCTTTACAATTTAGATATTATTTAACGATTGAAAGAGATGAAAAATCAGTTGTGCCTTTGGGTGTTTTCTTAATTGATGAAGAAGAGGAAATACTTCTTGATGAATACGAAGGATATCCTACTTTATATCGAAAAGAGACTTTTAATTTTACTTTAGATGGAAAGGAAACAAATGGGATAATTTACATCATGAACGATGGACAAATTCCTATTAGTGAGCCTTCGGATAATTATCTAAAAGTGTGTTTAGAAGGATATCGTGATTTTGGATTAGATGAAAAATACCTTCTTAAAGCATTAGATAAAGTTAAAAATTCTTAATTTTCATCTACGATGAATTTATCTGAAAATCTTTTCTTTTAAATCTAATTTTGCTATATTTAATAGGCTGCATCTGTAGTTCAATGGTAGAACTTTAGCTTCCCAAGCTAACTACGCGGGTTCGATTCCCGTCAGGTGCTCCGACGTCTATTGTTTGAGCTCAGTTTTTGGACTGGGCTTTTTTATAGGTGGAAATTGTAAGCGAACAAAGAATAAAGATATACTAATAACTTTAAAACCATTTACTACTGCTACTACTAATTACAATACCTTTAGTTTGTATTAATAATTTATCTATGGTAAAATTCATCCACTGACAAAAATGAAAAAAATGTAAATAATTTGAAGTGGGGAGAATCGAGGGGAATATGGACGATAAAAATGTGTTGCGTCGTGGACAAAAGTTTTATCTTGCTATAAGACGTTTTTTAGATATTATCTTTTCTGGACTAGGATTAATTCTTATATCTTGGTTTTTACTCATTATTGCCTTACTCATCAAGTGTACTTCCAAAGGACCAGTATTTTTCAGACAAGAAAGAGTGGGTAAAAATAAGAAAATTTTTCGTATTTTTAAGTTCCGCACGATGCGTGCTGATGCACCCGAAATTGCTCCATCTGAGATGAGTGAAGAAGAACAAAAAGCGATGGAATATGGCTTTGGTAATTTTTTAAGAAAATTTTCGATTGACGAATTACCACAACTCATCAATATCTTTTTAGGTCACATGTCATTCATTGGACCTCGTCCTGGTGCAGCTCATAACGAAGAAGAACTCATTAAATTGCGTGAAGAACATCATCCGAGTGCTTTTTTAGTGCGACCAGGTCTAAGTGGTTACGCTCAAATTAAGATGCATAGGGATCATGACCCTTTAAAAAAAGCTGAGTTAGATAGTTATTATGTAGCGCACTGCAATTTCTTTTTTGATACGAAATTATTTTTTCAAACTTTATTTTCAATTTTTTCTCGCAATAAAGGTAAGTAACATTTTTATAAATGTTGTATAATAACAAGGAAAGGAATGTATTTATGTTAGATTTTAAAGGAAAAGTGTTATTAGTGACAGGCGGAACTGGATCATTTGGTCACGCTGTCGTCAATCGTTTTTTAAAAACCGATATCAAAGAAATTAGAATTTTATCTCGTGATGAGAAAAAACAAGATGATATGCGTAAACATTACGCTAACGACAAACTAAAATTTTATATTGGTGATGTACGCGATTTAAGTTCTATTCGTGGTGCATTTAGAGGTGTTGATTACGTATTTAGTGCTGCAGCATTAAAACAAGTTCCTTCTTGTGAATTTTATCCAATGGAAGCTTGTAAAACTAATGTTTTAGGTAGCGATAATGTCATTACTGCTTGTGTAGAAAATCATGTTAAAAAAGCTATTTTCCTCTCTACTGACAAAGCCGCTTATCCAATCAATGCGATGGGTATTACGAAAGCACTTATGGAAAAAAACGTCATCGCTAGGAGTAGACAGATGTTACCGACTGACCCTGTTTTATGTTTGACGAGATATGGTAATGTCATGGCGTCTCGTGGCAGTGTCATTCCTTATTTTTTAGAACAGATTTCTGAAGGTAAACCAATTACTATCACTAATCCTGATATGACGCGTTTTATGATGACTTTGGAAGATGCAGTTGATTTAGTGCTCTACGCATTTGAACATGGTGAACAAGGCGATTTATTCGTCCAAAAGGCACCTGCTGCAACAATTGATACTCTTGCGAAAGCTATCATTGAACTTACTGGATCGAAGACTGGTGTTGCCTACATTGGTACGCGCCATGGTGAGAAATTATATGAAACTCTCGTCACCTCGGAAGAGATGGCTAAAGCGATATCTTTGCCAGGGTTCTATCGTATTCCAGCCGATAATAGAGATTTAAATTACGATAAATATGTCGAAAAAGGTAATCACGCTTTAGAGAATGTCGAGTCTTATAATTCCCATAATACTGAAAGGCTTGATGTCGAAGGCATGAAAAAGCAATTACTTAGATTGGATTTATTTAAAAAATGATCGTTCTCATCACTGGCATAAATGGTTTCATCGGTAAAAATTTAAAGACGATGCTTTTAGAAAGAGGGCATGAAGTTTTAGGATTAGATAAAGACGATGAGCCTTATACGTGGAAGGAATATGTTAATAAAGCTGATTTTATCGTCCACTTAGCAGGCGTTAATAGACCATTATCGAAAGAAGAATTTGTCGATGGCAATGTGAACACTATCGTAAGAGTGGTCAATATTTTAAAAGATAGTAAGAGAATTGTACCAATCATTCTTTCTAGTTCTGTGCAAGCGATTTATGACAATCCATATGGCAAATCGAAGAAAGCAGCTGAAGATTATTTATTTAATTATCAAAGGACAAATGATAATCCTGTTTTCGTATTTCGCTTTCAAAATGTGTTCGGCAAATGGTCTAGGCCGAATTACAATTCCATGGTAGCAACTTTTTGCTATAACATCGCTCGCGGAATAGAAATTAACATTAACGATGCTGCTCCAAAAATTAATTTCGTCTACATTGATGATTTATGTCATGAACTCATCTCGGTCATCGAAGGTACGTCTAAACGTGATTCAAAAGAAATTCAATACATTCCAACAGATTATAATTACACACCTAGAGAGATCGCTAATCTACTTTATTCATTTAAAGAAAGTAGAAACGATTTGTCCATCATCGATCAAAATGATGCATTCATTAAAAAATTATACGCGACATATTTATCCTTTTTACCAGAAAATGATTTTTCATACAAACTCGTTAGTCACGCGGACCAAAGAGGAAGTTTCACGGAAATATTAAAAAGTGATGACCGTGGTCAATTTTCTTTGAATATCATCGAACCTAATGTCACGAAAGGCAATCATTATCATCATACAAAAAATGAAAAATTTTTAGTGATAAAAGGTAAATGCATCATTTCTTTTAGAAAAATTGATAGCGATGAGATTTTAACCTATGAGGTGAATGATAAGACGCTCGAAGTAGTCGATATTCCGCCAGGTTATACACATAATATAAAAAACATAGGCGAAGAACGCGCTTACGTCTTCATGTGGGCAAATGAAAAATTCGATAAAGAACATCCTGACACTACTTATTTGGAGGTGTGAAACATGAGAAAATTGAAAGTCATGACTATTCTTGGCACTAGACCAGAAATCATCCGTTTAGCGATGACGATAAGAGCGCTGGATAAATATTTTGACCATGTTTTAGTGCACACGGGACAAAATTACGATTACGAATTGAATGAAATTTTCTTCAAACAACTCGAATTAAGAAAACCTGATTACTATTTAGGGGTAGTAGGCAAGGACTTAGGCGAAACTATGGGGCAAATCATATCGAAATCATACGATGTTTTAAAAAAAGAAAAACCTGATGCTTTGTTAGTGTTAGGCGACACTAATAGTGCTTTATCCGCTATTCCGGCAAAACGTTTGAAAATTCCTATTTTCCATATGGAAGCCGGTAATCGTTGTTGGGACTGGAATGTACCTGAAATGGTAAATCGTGTCATCGTCGATCATATTGCTGATATCAATTTACCATACACGGAAAATTCTAGACGTTATTTGCTTAGTGAAGGGATGGATGGTAAAACTATTTTTGTCACCGGCTCACCGATGAAAGAAGTTCTAGATTATCATAAAGACAAAATAGAACAAAGTAGAGCGTTACAATACTTAAATCTTGAGCCCGGAAAATATATTTTAGTTTCGGCACATCGAGAGGAAAATATCGATAATGAGAAACATTTTTTATCACTCATGAATGCGATAAACGCTATTGCAGATTATTACAAAATGCCAGTCATATATAGTTGCCATCCACGTTCAAGAGGATTCATAGAACGAAGAAATTTTAAATTCCATCCTCTCGTTAAGGAGCTTAAACCGTTCGGTTTATTCGATTATTGTTCCTTACAAAAGAATTCATTCGTCGTCTTAAGTGATTCAGGTACATTAACTGAAGAATCTGCTATGTTAGGATTCAATGCAGTTTTAATTAGAACTTCAACTGAAAGACCGGAAGGGTTAGATCAAGGTTCTATTGTTTTAGGACAAATTGATGAATTCCATATCGTAAACGCTATTGAGTTAGCTATAAATGCTCCAAAGGCTAAAAAATTGACGAGAGATTATCTTGTGGATGATGTGAGTGAAAGGGTAGCAAGAATCATCATGTCTTATACTCCCATCGTACGCATCACCATGCATATGGACGATTGATGTCGATTTACTTTTATGATAATGCAAAAGTTTCCTTTATCGACGCATCCTAAAAGACAGTTCGCTCGTGCTAACTTCGTTCTTTTAGATGGTATATTTACATATGAGGTCTTGCCACATTTTGTCATAAAAGAACAATTGATGAACGAAATAAATACTCCTTCTTCAATTGGCAGTGCCTATGGCGCAAAAGATGTCTTACCAAATAAATATTTGCACATGAAACGCAGTTTTTACATCGATGAGGCTTTTTTGTTAAACGATTTAATTGAACTACATATTCTTGGATTAGATCAAATCGCTAAAGTTTATATTAATGATGTTTTAGCAATTGAGACTAGCCTACCATTTTACGAACAAGTAGTTAATGTAAAAAAATTTCTTAAAATTGGAGATAACGAAATTTATTTCATCATTAAGGATGACAATCTTTCTTCAATGTACGCTAAAGGGTATCAAGATTACGAAAGAAGTAAAAATACCATCCCCTCTCTTAGCGGCATCATTAATTATCTTTATCTCGAGGGTTTAAATAAGGTTCATTTAAAGAATTATGAAGCAAAATACGACGCAAAAACCCGTCAATTAAAGTTTAATTTCGATATTATTGGCTCATTTGATCATGGTTCAGTAGAACTTTATGAAAATGGTGTTTGTCGACATGTCGAACATTTTAAAGACTATTCATGTTCAATAGATTGCAAAAACTTAAAGGAATATTCTTTTGATAATCCTAACGTTTACGATTTAGTGATTAAGGTTGATAATGATTTAGTTTTTAGCACGATTACGTTACTTGATGTTTCCGTTTCGATTGATGATAGACACCATCCATATCTTCTTTTCAATGGTAAAAAAAATAAGCTGCATGGTTTCGTGGACTTTGGATTTGATGAAATAAGTGGTCTTACTAGACCGATTGAGAAAGTTAAAAAAATGTATCGTCATTTAAAACAAGATGGTTTCAATTTGGTCATTTTTCATAATTGTATTCCGAGTTATGCTCTGTTAGACTTTCTTGATCATTTAGGCTTTGTCTACATCATTGGTGCTTTAAGTAATGGTAGTGATATGAAAACTTACGCAAAAATTTATGAAAAATTTGCTAGTTACCCTTTTCTTAAAGATAGAAGTGGCCGTCTAGGTAGAAATAAAGGTCGTAACTATGAACAATTTGAAAAGGAATGTATTGCTCTTATAGAGTCATTTGCAGTGAGCAATAATAACATAGCTTATAATCTTTATTTCAAGGGTGAAGGGCAACTTTATGCATCAGGACTTACTAATAGATTGGATAAGATGTATCCAAATTCTCTTTTCTTATCAACTTTCGGTGCGTTCGATCAAATGTGCGGTGACATCTTTTGTCCTAATATCAAATACATAAATTGGAAATTACGAAACGACCACTCACGTGTTCTATTCGCGAGTTTTATGAATATGTCAACTAAGCGATTGGTTAAAAATGCGAAGAAATTAAAAAAGATTTCTCATGAAGAAAATATATCTGCTTTTATCTATCTACCTTTAATGAATTTATTTGATGAAAAATCTTTTTTTGATAATAATTCATATGAATTGAATGAAAGTTATAGCGAGTATGTCAATGTTATACACGTCTTAAATGAAGAGGAGGAAAAATAATACGTTATGAAAGATATTGCTGTTTATCCTGGTTCTTTTGATCCTATTTCTAACGGCCATCTCGACATTATCGAAAGAGCGGCAAAAATGTTTGATAAAGTCATCGTTCTTGCTTCATTTAATGCACATAAAAAGTACCTTTTTTCAGTTGAAGAAAGGGTACATATGTTAAAGGTTGCAACTAAGCATTTGAAAAATGTAGAAGTTGACCATAGCGATTTACTCGTGGTCGATTATTTAAAGAAAAAAGGTGCTCACATCATCATTCGTGGCATGCGTAACGCAAACGATTTTGTGAGCGAACAAAATTTATTTAGTTTTAATCAAGAATTAGATTCAAATGTTGAAACTATTTATTTATTGCCGACCTCAAAAACTTTATTTATTTCGTCTAGTGGTATCAAAGAATTAGCCTTATTTCATGATGATTTAACTAAATTTGTTCCAGAAGAATTAAATGAATTTATCGTTAGTACGATAAAGCAACGATTAAAATAATTTTTTATCCCCTAATCAGACCCTTTATTTTTAAAAATGTAAGAAGTTTTTTTGATGCTATATAACGATGTGATATTTTATCTTTTTCTTCTTCGTTTAAATTAGCGACAGTGTCTTTTTTGTTCATAGGTATAAAGATAGGATCATAACCAAAACCATGTTCGCCGCTTGGTTCTTGAGCTATCATTCCTTCCATCACACCATCGAATTCACGATAATCTCCTTCTGATAAAGAAAAACATAGCGAGCAGTGGAATCTAGCTTTTTTATCATCTATGTCTCTTAAACAATATGTGATGAATTGATTTGCTAACTTTTGTTCTCCAATTAAAACTTGATACCTAGATGTGTGTAATCTAAGAAGATGCTTTAAAGCATCAATTTCTAGCCCTGAATCATCCGCTAAAATAGGGAGCGATGTGAATTTTCTTAAAGACATAGCTTTAATTTTAGCGTTTTCAAAATATGTTAAAGCATTCTCGGCTATATCTAATGGCGGCATGTTTAAGTCGCTTAGACCATATAAGACGATACCGTGAGGTGCTAAAATGCGACGAAATTCTTTTAACTTATGTGCATTATGTGTAGCGAGTACGATCTCAAAATGCATGATTATTTAGCTTTTCTAAGTTTTCCTGCTTTCGAATGAACACGAATTGAGCCTTCTTGATTTTTAGCAACTCCTTTTGCATAATCAATTGCTTCTTTTTGCGTCTTAAATATTTTCAAAGCCTTTTCTGCTTTGACATTTTTAACTTGCCAACGTCCATCTTCACGCTTAGAGATGTGATATTGTTTGATTGAATTTTTTTCTTCGACTACTTCAGGTTTTTTAGAAGGAGTTTTTTTAACTTCCTTTTTTGTCACTGTCTTATTTTCTTTTTTGGCTACCATAATAAGTTTCCTCACTTTCGTTAATTTCTATTATAAATTAAGCCTTGCTAATTGTAAAAATCACATTATTTGACATCATATTTTTGGACTATAGCAAAATAATGCAAAATAATGTATGATTATGAGGGTGTTTAAGAACTTCTTTTTGTAAAGAAGTTATATGCACTAAATATAAAAAAACCTAGTTCATCACTAGGAATTGCTCTAATGGAGCAGGTGACGGGAATCGAACCCGCATAACTACCTTGGCAAGGTAGTGTTCTACCACTGAACTACACCTGCAGCGTCAATTATTATAGCAAAGTGAAGACAAATAGCAAAGGAAAAATATCTATTTATGAAAACTTATGAAGATTTAGCTAATATTATATTCCCTGATATCGATGAAACTATCGAGGATTTAGAAAAGAAGTATCCTCCTAGAAATTGTAAAGGCGAAGTGACAAGATTTGCTCCATCTCCTACTGGCTTTCTTCACACTGGCTCACTTTTTACTTCTTTAGTCTCTAAAAAGGTAGCGGAATCTAGTGATGGTGTCTTCTACCTTCGTTTAGAAGACACGGATCAAAAAAGAGAAGTAGTAGGGGCAAAAGAAACGCTTGTGAGTGGATTAAAAACTTTCGGAGTAACTCCCGACGAAGGATTCGATATTCCTCATGAACATGGTGAATATGGTCCCTATTTACAGAGCAATAGAAGAAATATTTATCGTATCGTTTTAAAAGAACTCGTAAAAAGAGGAGATGTTTATCCTTGTTTCTGTTCAAGTGATGATTTAAATAAATTACGAGAATTTCAAGAGCGAAATAAGATGGTGCCAGGCTATTATGGTGAGTTTGCTAAATGTCGAAATTTAACAGTAGATGAGGCTATATCTCGCATCGAAAATGGCGAACCATATGTTTTAAGGTTTAAATCTCATGGTGATCACGAAAATAAGATTGAGTGCGAAGATTTGATTAGAGGACGTATTTCCATTAGTGAAAATGATCTCGACGTCGTCGTCTTAAAAAGCGATGGATTGCCAACGTATCACTTCGCACATGTAGTAGACGATCATTTCATGCGTACGACAATCGTCATTCGCGGGGAGGAATGGATTTCATCATTACCGCTTCATGTCGAGATGTTTAAAAGACTCAATTTTCCTTTAGTTAAGTACGCTCATCTTCCTCTCATCATGAAGATGGATAATGGTAAAAAAAGAAAATTCTCTAAGCGTAAAGACCCAGAAGCTAATGTTTCTTATTTCTTAGAAAATGGTTATCCACCCGTCTCTCTTATCGTCTATCTTATGACTATCGTCAATTCAAATTTTGAAGAGTGGTTAGTGGGACGTAATGTTTTAGATTTTAATGAATTCAAATTCTCATTTTCCAAGATGAGTTTAGATGGTGCTTTATTTGATCTTAAAAAATTAGATTATTATTCTAAAGAAGTGATAGCTTCTTTTGACATAGATACATTATTTAATAATGTAAAAAAATATGCAGAACAATATGATACTGATTTAAACGAATTAATAAATAGGGATGAAACGTATTTTAAATCTATTTTAAATATTGAGCGTGATGGACCTCATCCTCGTAAGGATTACGCTAAGTATAAGGACATTTATCCTTCGATTCGTTTCTTCTATCGTGATCAATATGAAGAAATTGTTCGCGATAGCGGAATTGCTTTTAACCCAAAGTTTGAAAAAACTCTCATTCATGAAATTTTATTAGAAAGCACTTCCTTATATTCATGCCTGGATGAAACTAGTTGGTTTGAAGGCTTAAAGGAAATTGCTTCTAAGCATAGTTTTGCTAAAGATACTAAAACTTTTAAGGCTAACCCTAGTGATTATTTAGGACATGTCGGAGATGTGGCAGAGATGCTTCGTATCACTTTTACAGGTTCAAGACGCAGTCCAAATTTATATCAAACTTTACATATTTTAGGCGAAGATGAAATGAATAGTCGTATCGCCTTTATTGCTTCGACTCTACTTAAATAACACATTTAAAAGACGATATCTGACCAAGTTATATCAACATTATCTAAGGAATAGGCAAATTCACTAACACCTTGTTCCGTTTTTCCATAGTCGATATTCAAGTTATCGAAATTAATCAAATTATTTTGTAATCGTTTATATATTTCGTCATATTGTGCAGTTGTGAAATTATTGAATCTAAAATATTCGTCTTCTAAAGGCAGACCAATTGCGTTTTCCTTTGCCGAATAATGTAAAACTTTCCCGCCTTCAAATGCACCATTATAGTAAGCTTCTAACTGTAATGTGAGCGCTTCATCTACTTTTTTCATAGCCGAGGTAATGACATAATCTGATAAATATCCTTGATTAATATCTACACCAACTACACTAGGGGAAGATAAGGCAAGATGCTCACTTGCTTCAATTGCACTTTCAGTAATAGAACCTCCACAAGCAAAGATTGCTTCAATTCCAACATTTGGAGCGTACCATTGCGTAAGAATTTCACTCAATCTGTCGTTAGCTTCAAAGGTGTAGCAATAGCCATAATATATTTTTACTACCTCATCATACCCTTTTTGCTGTGATAAGATCTTCCAAGCATCTGAAATCCCGTAGATGAAGCCTAAACCAAATCGTACGATAGGATCAACTAAGATTTTATTATGATCATCATCTTCTTGACCACCGCCGACGAATCCTACAGTTTTCATTCCTTCCATTCCTAATGCATAACCAGCAAGATATCCAGACTCTTCTTCATTAAAAGTAATAGATACACAATTATTCAAGCCTTCCAAAGTGTCATCTAATAGAACAAATTTAACATTTTGATAGGTATTTGCGGCAGTTTCTATGACAGTTGTAAATGAATAACCTGCACAAACAATGAGTTTAGCACCATCATCGACAGCTCGATTTACCGCATCTAAATATCCTTTATCATCTTCGTTATTTGGTATGTAATAATTGTAAGTAATGTCACGAGGCTTGCAAAAGTCGATAATCGCTTCATAGCAGGATTGATTAAAACCATGATCTTGATAACCTTGTGCATTTGCGTTTGAAAGTATTAAGCAAACTTCATATTCATCGTCAACATTAGAACATCCAGATAAAGGTGTAAGTAGTAACGGAACGATAAAATAAATTTTTTTAAGATTCATATAGTGAATGATACCATACATTGCTTATTTTTGTAATGCATCGATTGATAAAAGCCGCTATAATAATAAAACGTGGCCCGTTGGAGAAGTGGCTTAACTCATATCCCTCTCAAGGATACATTCATGGGTTCGAACCCCATACGGGTCACCACACAAACTATGATAAGGATTACTATGTAATCCTTTTTTAATTCTGACTTTATTATAAACTTAGCGTTATTTGATAAGAATATTCAAAAATAAATCGAAAGGAACCATTTTAAAGTTCACACAATTATACAATCACATCTTTATAACACAAAATGTTAAGATGCTTTCAAGATTATTAATACAAAATACATTATATTCAAGAAATGATTTAGAAAATGATATGTTTTTTAAAAACAATTTAGTTTAAAAAACCGCTATTACTAGATACGTGAATACGATTGTTAAGATGATTGAAATTATAGTTATAATGAAACTTATAGCGTTCGCTGCACGCTGATCACTCTTTATAGTACCTATTAAACTTGCAATAAATAACATAATCGAGGCAATGACAACAGGCAAAGCGATAATAATTAAAGTAATAATGCATAATGCTGTTCCGACTATGAAAAGAACAAAATTTTCATCGATAGTGTAATTGAACATTATTTTAAGACCATAAATTGCCAAAACAGAAACAGCCGACATTATTAAAGTTTGAAATGCGTACGATATTCTTCTTTTACCGCTTGCAGCAAAAATATCTAAAATCATGCCGATAGGGGTAAATCTGCTTTTAAATAAGTTATTCATAATTTATTTTTATCATATGAACGATAAATATTCAACATATCGCTTTATTGTGTACTATTTTGATTACAATATAAATCAATAAAAAATCTATTATTATAATTGCTATCATTTCGATCGTCCTTTTAGGTGTTGGTTTTAAAAATAACGATATAGTATTCAATAAAAATCAAATCATTAATACAATCAAGGATTGTTCAAAAGACATTGATTTGATCGTTTTTGGCTATTTTATTTTTCTATCAAGTTTGTGAAGTTGGATTTTAAATATAGAGTTTTCAAAAGCAAGAAATATCTTTATTCTATACCTATGCTTTATATTCCTCTTTCTATTCTTAACAAACAGAATTTTTAATTGTCGAGTGTGGTGGAATAGATTTTATGATAAATACATTTGATCCAATGACTGAATCATGACCTATAATAGTTTCTCCGCCAAGAATTGAGGCACCACTGTAGATGGTGACATTATCTTCGATTGTCGGATGTCTTTTTTTACCTTGCAGTTTATGTCCTTCTTTTAAAGATAGCGCTCCTAATGTTACTCCTTGGTACAATTTCACATTATTACCTATTATTGTCGTCTCACCTATGACGATACCAGTGCCGTGATCTATAAAAAACGATTTTCCAATTGAGGCACCGGGATTGATATCTATACCAGTTCTTGTATGAGCGTATTCAGTAAGTACTCTAGCGGGAAATTTCAAATCTAGTTCATATAAAATATGAGCAATTCTATACGCGCTTATTGCAAAAAATCCAGGGTATGAATTTACTATTTCTATGTAACTATCAGACGCAGGATCGTTATCGTATATTGATTTCATATCGAGTAACAAATCTTCTCTTAAATTAGCTAGATTGTCATAAATAACTTTTAATTTTGTTTCATATTTTGTAAAACTTTCTTGGAAAGATTCTTTTAAACAAAGAACGCTTTTATCGATGTAGTTATCAATTTTTGCTTTAGAATGATGTTCTTCATAAAAATCTAAAAACATTGCTTTCATGAGATAACGATAAAAATCGATAAATTTTTCTTTATCAAGTTTTAGCCAATCTTTTTTCTTTTCTGTTCTTTCCATTGATTGGTATAATTCATTAATTACTAATTCATTCATATAAACCCTCGACACTTAAATATCTTTCTCCATTATCTGGTAAGATGATACATACATTTTTGCCCTTATATTTTTTATCATCTAGCATGATGGCTGCTTTTAGAGCAGCACCGCTAGAAATACCAACTAATAAGCCTTCTTCTTTTGCTAATTCTCTTGTCATTTGATAGGCGTCTTCTGAAGTTACATCAAAAATTTTATCAATCAAATTTAACTTCAATAATTCTGGAATGAAGTTAGCACCTATACCTTGTATTTTATGTGTGCCAGATTTACCTTCACTCAATAGGGGTGATTCTTTTGGTTCAACGCCTATAATTTCAATATTTTTGTTTAATTCTTTCAATCTCTTTGCGCTTCCCATTATTGTGCCGCCTGTTCCGATGCCGGCAATAAAAACATCGATTTGACCATTTAAATCATCAATAATTTCTTTTGCAGTCGTCTCATAATGAGCGTTGACATTGCTATCGTTTTCAAATTGGTGAGCAAGGAATGAATGATCGATGCTTTTTGCCAAATTCTCCGCAAAATCAACACTCCCTTGCATGCCAAGTTTTGCATCTGTTAGGTGTAATATAGCCCCATAAGCACGCATCATTTGCATGCGTTCAACCGACGCATTATTCGGCATGACAATAATACATTTCAGGCGAAGAGAACTCGCTATCATCGCTAAAGAGATGCCCATGTTCCCACTCGTCGCTTCGATGATAGTAGTGTCTTCATTGATTAAACCTTTTTCCATTCCTTCTTTAATTATGAAATATGCGGCGCGATCTTTAACACTACCGCTTGGGTTACATCTTTCTAATTTTGCGTATAGGTGAAAGGATAAGTTATATTTTTTTTCGATGTTATGAAGTGATATAAGTGGGGTGTTGCCAATTGCTTCTAAAATATGCATATTTACCTCAACTACAAATTATAGTACATTTTGCTGTTTATATAATAACTTTACGCAAAATTATTTATAATGTTTTTATGGTTATGAAATATAAAATTGCAGAAGAAAAAAATATTGAAGAAATCATTCTTTTGTTAAAAGAAGTAATAGCGAGATTAAATTCAATTAATCTACCTCTTTGGAATGATGAATATCCAAGTTTGGAATTAATGAAAAAAGACATTATTTCAGGTGGAGGTAGAATTATTATTCAAGGTGACCAAATTATTGCCTACGCACATATTGGTGATTCAATAGAAGAGTTTGGAGAAAATGTCTTTATTCATGATAATTTGTATAGTATTTCTCGTCTCATGGTCAAAAGTGGGTACGAAAATCAAGGTGTTACTACTTATTTGATAAAGAAAATTGAAGAAGAAGTAAAAAGTTTGAATAGACCAGGTTTAGGCATCATGGTACATCCGATAAACAAAAAAGCGATTAAACTTTATGAAAAATTAGGTTTTGTTTTTGAAAATAAGAAGGAATATGAGTATGGCGAATATTCTACCTATTCATATCTATTTAAATAGAGAATGAAAACTTTTTTGAAAAAAGATATTTAAATCATCTTTACGATGATAAAATAAGTACATGATTCAAATTTATAAGGAAATAGAAAAAAAGTTAGTTCGAGAGGATTATTCCTCCATAGATGAAATAAATCTTACTCAAGGTAGTTGGATTCATCTTTCTAATCCAACGATTGATGAAATTCTTAAATTGAGCGACATGAGTGGAATTACAAAAGATTTTTTATTGTCTGCATTAGATGAAGAAGAAAGTGCTCGTGTTGACCATGACGACGGTGATACTCTAATCGTTTTAGATACACCTCTTATGGTAGATGATGAATCAGCTACCTATACGACTGTGCCATTTATCATCGCTTACAATCGTAATTATTACGTGACTATATGTAAACATAACGTAGCTTTGATTGATGAATTATTGAAGAAAGTTAAAATAATTGAACCACATAAGCACGTAAGACTTACCCTTAATCTTATCTATCGACTAGCTACTTTATTCATCATCTATTTAAAGAAAATCAACGCTCATACAGAAAAATTAGAGTTAAAGTTACGTACTTCTGTCAAAAATAAAGAAGTTCTAGAACTAATGGATAAGAACAAATCATTAGTGTATTTTTCTACTGCATTAAATGCAGATAAGGGTGTTTTAAATAAATTATTGCGTAGTCAAACTTATAAGCGATTCGAAAATGATTTTGATCTCATGGAAGATACACAAGTGGAGATGGATCAGGCAAGTGAAATGTGTTCTATATATCGCGATATTCTTGCAGGTATGATGGATGCTTTCGCTAGCGTCATCAATAATAATATGAATATTATTATGAAGACATTATCCGTCGTTACAGTTATTTTAGCCTTACCTACTTTAGTCGCTTCAATTTATGGTATGAATTTCGATTATATTCCTTTAGACGATAACCCAAATGGATTTTGGATCATTCTGGCAGTGTGTGCTTCATTAGCAATCATCGGTGCGATAATATTGTTCCTTTTTGGTAGTGGTATTAGGCGAAAAAAGAAATAATCTATTATCGTCTTAAGGTAATTATTATGTCACAACTAGTTCTTGAAAATATTAGTAAAATATATGGCAAAGAAAAAGACAATCAGGTAGTAGCACTACACGATGTGTGTTTTACAATTGATCAAGGAGAATTTGTCGTCATTTTAGGCGAATCTGGAGCAGGCAAATCTACTCTATTAAATATTTTAGGTGGGATGGATTTTGCTTCCTCTGGGCAATATGTTGTAGATGATGTTGATGTCACCTCTTTAAATCAAAAGAAGTTAGGCGTTTTTAGACGTGAAAAAATAGGTTTCGTCTTTCAATTTTATAACCTCATGCCTAATCTCACTGCTCTTGAAAACGTAAAAATTGCCCAAAGCATAGTAAAAGATGGTTTAGACGCATTAGAAGTTTTAGATAGCGTCGGATTAAAAGAAAGAGCGAATAATTTTCCTAGCCAGCTTAGTGGTGGAGAACAACAGCGTGTGGCTATAGCACGCGCAATCGTTAAGAATCCAAGTTTGCTTTTATGTGATGAACCAACTGGCGCACTAGATTCAAAGACCGGTGTATTGATTTTGAAATTACTTTATGATTTTTCTCGTAGCGCTAATAAGACAGTCATCATCGTCACCCACAATTCAAAAATTAGCGAATTAGCTGATAGATTGATTCGTATTGCTGATGGCAAAATCGTCTTAAATGAAAAAAGAGATCACAAGGTCGAATTCGATAGTGTTGTATGGTGAATCTATCAAATATTCTTTTTAAAAAGACGAGAAGAGAACTTGTCAAAAATTTCTTACAATACTTGGCAATTATTTTTATAACGACTTTAGCAGTTACTCTTTTTAGCGGATTGAGTGCGAACGCTGAAGTTTTAGAAACTAGAGTTAATCAAATATATGAAGCAGGTAATGTCGCTGATATATGGACTCAAGTAGACATGGTCTCCGCTAAAGATAGACGCTACATTGATGAAATTATTGGTGAAGGAGCAAAAGTGGAGGAAAGACTCATTCTTCCTAGTTTCGTCGAGAAAAGGAACACGAACGCTATTGTCGTCGATAACATGCCTAGTATTAATAAACCGTATGTTCTTAGCGAACGTTATCAAGATGAGGATGGCAATTTTTTTATTCTTGATGAGACGACTATTTCTGGGCTTAATGAGTTTGGTGCTAAAGTGGAAATTGGTTCAAAGGTCAACGTTTCTCTTTCTAATTCTAATTTTGCAACTACGATGGCTTTATTAGGACAAACTTTTTTTCAATTCGATGATTATGATTCGTTTTTGAATTATTTAGACGGACATTTAGCTGAAGGTATAGAGACGAATATTTTAAGGGAACAATTTCTCAATTTGAATTTTGTCGTCACAGGTTCTATGAAACATCCTGAAAACATTGAAAATGGTGAGTTTTTTAGTGCTTATTACTTGATGAATTACGACACTTTTATTAGTAGGTTACACGATTTATTTTTATCATCTTATGATTCTACAGTGATGAATGTTCTTTCGCCCATATTAAAGAGTTTTCATCTACTAAATCAATATGTCATAACTTTACCTGATGGTAGAGATGTATCTTATCTTGTTAATGAGATTACTAACTATTTTCAAACATCAAGCTCTCATTCTTTGATTGCTAATATGGAACGAAGTAACGTCCCCTCTGTCGCTACTATAGAGAATGATATCGTGCAAGCTAGACAATTAACCTATGTCTTCCCTAGTATCTTCTTCGTCGTTGCAATTTTAGTTGTTCTAACTACTATTACCCAAATAATTCTCAAGGAAAGACAACAAATAGGGACGATGAAAGCTTTAGGTATCCCCAACTATCGCATAGTGATGCATTACATGTTCTTAACGATTTTAGTTTGTGCAATTGGTGCAATTCTAGGCATTATTATTGGTCCTTTACTAATACCAGGCATTATGAATCAAAAATATAACATCCTCTATTCACTGCCTCCTTCAATGTATATTTTCCCATATTTTGAAACAATTCTCATGTTATTAGCCTTGTTTGTGGTAGGTGCATTAGTGACTTATTTTATTTGCAGAAAGGATATGAAATTAACTCCTTCAGAATCGATGCGTCCTAAAGTTATTAAACCCAAAAAACATCAGTTTGCGGCGAATAAGATGCAAAAATCCAATAAATTTGGTGTCAAAATGGCTATTCGTAACATTCAAAATAATATCGGGAATGCACTTATGGTCATCATTGGTGTCGCAGGATGTACTTCCTTATTAGTGGCAGGTTTTGGCATTGAAGATACATTAAATCATGGCATAGATAATGACATGAACATTTTCTATAATTGCGATGGTATGATTACTTACCAATCTGGTGTCAAAAATGGGGAACAATCATTAATAGACGTCGAAGGAATTGACCAAATTGAAGACTATGGTATGAGTCCAGCGACACTTTCACATGAAGATAAAAATTACACGACATATGTCTATGCATTAAGTGATAATCCACATTTTTTTAAAGTTCCTTTCGCGATGGATGAAGTTGCGATATCAACTAAGATTGCTGAAGAGAATAATTTATCGGCCGGTGATACTTTTACGTTCACTGTTTTAGGCTCTACATATGAGGCTAAAGTCGGTGTATTATTTGAAGCATTTTACGTGCACGGAATATATATACATTACAATTATTTAGCTTATCAAAATCTGGGTAATAATTTATCTAACGCTTGGGTGAAAGTAAAATCTGGTTATGACGCAAACGAGGTTATTAAATCTCTTGACAATGAACAATATTCATCGATTGTTTCACGCGTGCAAACATATAGTGATTTAAGGAGTACAATAACTAATATATTGTCTTCTATTTTGGTGATGACAAATACTGTTAAAATTTTTGCTATTTTGCTCGCAATTATCGTTTTGTACAATTTAGCAATTCTAAATTATCGCGAGAGAATGAGAGATATTGCAACGTTAAAGGTTCTAGGATTCTCGCGATTTGAAATTGCTAAATCTCTCATTTATGAAATTATGGCTTTAACAGTAGTAGGAGTTCTTTTCGGATTAGCCTTAGGCATGCCCATGGAGATTCTCGTTCTCATGACGAATGAAACCCCAGTTGTTGATTTTTTATATGTTGTAAGTTGGCTAACTTATGTTATATCGACATGTATAACTTTAGGCACTGCACTTGGCGTGAATTTGTATTTGACGAATATGACGAATAAAATACCTATGGTAGAATCTTTAAAATCTGTGGAGTAATTATATGAAAACGTTACTAAAAAACGCTAATATTCTAAATGTTGATGACGGGACTATTTATTCTTCTTCCATTCTCGTTAAGAATGATCTTATCGACTGTATTGAAAAAGAGATTGATGAGCAAGTAGATGTAGTGATTGATTGTTCCAATTTTCTTATCATGCCTTCATTTAAGAATGGACATACTCATAGCGCTATGACTTTTTTAAGAGGTGTCATAGATAATGTACGACTGGAAGAATGGCTGTTTGATAATATTATCCCTCGAGAAGATTTGTTGAATGCTGACGATGTATATAAATTTTCTAAAGTTGCAATTCTTGAATACATTAAAAACGGTATCACATTTGCTAACGACATGTATTTATTCCCTGAAGCTTTTATAAAGGCTTGTTTGGAATTAAATTTTCCAGCTGCTATTTCAATAGAAACAGGTCAAGAGATTTATAAAAAATATTTTGAGAATGAAAATTTTAGGGATAAATTGAACAATATTCACCCACGAATGAATATTTTAGCAAACGCACATTCTATTTACACTGTTAGTGAAAATGATTTAAAATTGCTCGCTACTAACGCTAGTAAAAATAATTTAAGTACGTATCTACATCTTGCGGAGACAAAGACAGAAGTTGAAAATTGTTTAAAAGAGCACAACTTATCTCCTGTTGCATACGCAAATAAATTAGGTTTATTTAAAAATGGTGGAGCTGGCTATCATTTAGTTCACTTGGAACCAGGCGATATTGACATATTAAAAGATAAAGGCGTGTCAGTTATAAGTAATCCTGGTTCGAATTTAAAGTTAGGTAGCGGTATTGCACCTTTAAGACTTTATAAAAAAGAAGGTATCTTGATGGGTCTTGGAACAGATGGAGCAGCATCAAACAACACCTTATCGATGTTTTACGAGATGCGATTAGCGTTTAATTTAGAAAATTTAACTGATAATGACTTAGAACCATTAACGCCTTTAGATGTCATAAAGATGGCGACGATAAATGTCTCTAAAATTTGCCATCAAAACAATTGCGATGGTATTAAAGTTAATCAATATGCCGATCTCATCGCTTTAGATTTAAATGAACCAGAATTGTTTCCAAACGATAAAATTCTTTCTCATATCGTGAATAGTGCATCAAGTAGTGATATTAACTTTGTAATGATAAACGGAAAGATTGTCTATCGTGATCATTCATTCGTAGGAATAGACACTAAAAAGATTTATCAAGAAGCGAATGACGCTAAGTTAAAAATAGAAGCAAAATTAAAAAAAGCCTGAAATTAACGGAGATAATAATCTAAAAAAGCATTTAGTAATGGTAAGTAATATACATCTGCTGCATCTCTTACCCAACTCATGTATTCACCTGCTATGTTGACATTTTCTTCAGGAATTTTTATTCCTTCTATAATGTTATTTTCAATGCCTTCAAGATATTTTAGATGTGGAAGTCTATCCTCATCAAAAAATGAACGAGAAACATAAAAAGAATTATCTTCATTTTTAGATAACTCATCATTCAAATAGACGAAAGCGCTTTGAATTTGTTCTCCTTTTCGCACTTGTATGGTTGGAACGTAGCCAACATCATATCCAAATGTGGAATCGTTGACGTTAGATAAGCCATATGAATTTTTAAACGCTACCCACTGGCTCTCGTCATATTCGCCTTGTGCGTTGTATCGAATGCCTTCAACATCACAATCAATTATGTAAAAGTTTGTATCAAGATTTTCTTCAAAAACATCTAGATATTCTTTTAATCCATGTCTATTTAAATAAGTACAATCCGGGCACGTATTACGAGAATACAAGATGAGAAATTCATCATTATTGGAGATATGTTCATCGAGTTGTGTCTTATCGATATAATTAACGAGAGGTTGAATCGTATTTTCTAAAATATAGTTCGTAAATGTCTTCTGGTTCAAGAAAACGCTAGTATTATATTCTTCGTCGTAAACTTGTGTGTATTTAATTTTGCCTTTATCAAATATGGCGAATGTAGGCTTTTGGTCATAGACTGGTAGGCCAAACGAATCATTATCACCAATTTCGACGTTCGTTATAGTATAGATGATATGAGGATTTTCATTGACAAAAGCGTCTAAAACGATAGTAAACGTACCTAGACAGCCACAATCAGGAGTCATAGCGATGATGAAAGATTGTTCATCACCAACCATTTCACTATATTGTTCATAAGTTATAGATGTTGCAGTTTCATCACATAATGAACCATAGATTAGTTTTACTTTTGAAGGTGTATTTTCACAAGAAAAGAGCGTTAACATTAGTGGTAAAGTTAATAACGAAATGCTTATTTTTTTCATAGAATTAATGCTCCTTATGTGTAAATTATATGCGTGTGTAAAATATAGTCAATTTTTAATATATTTTTGACTTTAAAAATAATGCAAATATCAGCTAAAAAAATTGTATAAAAAAATACATTGAAAAATGTTTGAAAAATCAATGCAAAATTTTGCTAATTTTTTTAAAAATTTTTTCCAAAAAATAATTAGGACCAGACTTATATAATTGTCAATTTAGCTCACGTCGATTTTGAATTTAAAAAAAATTACAAAAAAATTGTTTGATTTTGCCTACATTTTTTTTAATAATTTTTATCGTAATTTTTTCGAGATTATTTCATCGAGATTATTGCACTTAAAAAATGACTTCAAACAAGGGGGAAAATACTATGGAGGAAAATAACACCATCATCGAACTCATCAATGTCACAAAAACTTTTGATGGCATGGATGCAGTTAGCGATTTTTCTTTGAAGATTAAAAAGGGTGAATTCGTCACCTTACTTGGACCATCAGGTTGTGGTAAATCTACGACCTTACGTATGATTGCGGGTTTTGACACCCCGACGTCTGGTCAAATTCTTTTAGAAGGGGAAGATATTACAAAGTTACCCCCATATAAAAGACCTATCAATACTGTTTTCCAACGTTACGCTTTATTTCCTCATCTCGATGTATACGATAATGTTGCTTTTGGGTTGAAGTTTAAGAAAGTTCCTGATGTCAAAATTAAACGTAACGGCACCAAAAAAGAAATAATGCGACACCTAACGCGCAAAGAAATTGATGATAAAGTCGCACGTGCCTTGCGTATGGTTGACTTAGATGAATTGGAAGATAGAGACATTTCCACTCTTTCTGGTGGTCAACAGCAAAGAGTTGCTATTGCAAGGGCTATCGTCAATGAACCTTCTATTCTTCTTCTAGATGAGCCGTTGGGAGCATTAGATCTCAAGATGCGTAAAGATATGCAAATTGAATTGAAAGAAATGCATAAGAAAATTGGCATCACATTCATCTACGTCACTCATGACCAAGAAGAAGCTTTAACTATGTCTGACACTATTGTGGTCATGAATAATGGTGCTATTCAGCAGGTAGGCAACCCGATTGATATATATAACGAACCGAATAACGCTTTTGTCGCTAATTTTATCGGCGAATCTAATATTTATAATGCGACGATGGTTGGAAAGCTAAAAGTACGCTTCTTAAATCACGTTTTCGATTGTGTTGATGATTTCCCATTAAATGAAAAAGTTGATGTCGTCATTCGTCCTGAAGACGTAGATCTTAAAAAAGCTAGTAAAGAAGAAATTGAAAATTTTAAAAACAAAAAGAAAGATGGACCACTTATCGGTTATATTTCTTCACGCTTATTTAAAGGTATTCACTATCAATACGTCATCAATATCGGAAAAAATGAACTGATTGTTCAAGACACAAAAGAATTTAAGACAGATGAATATATAAAAATAGAAATTGATCCTGAACTCATTCACATCATGAATAAGGATTTAACTTCTAATGTTTTCTATGACGCTTGGATTGATAAGCAAAACCGTCTCGTCATTAGTGATATGACCTTCTCTTGTGATGTAAAACAACTTTTACCTGGTTCATCAATCGATGAAGAAGGATATTTAATCGATTCTAAGACAGGCAAAAAGTATGATTTAAAAGATGCGGATGTCATCGCTGAGATTGGACTTAATGACATTGAAATGTCTGACTCTCACGAAGATTGTGATGTCACTGGTGAAATTATTTCATTAATTTATAAAGGTGATCATTATCAAGCACTCATTCGCACGGAAGAGGAAGAAGAGTTCATCGTCGACACTCCTTACGATTGGAATGAAGGTGACATCGTCGGCATTTCAATTCCTGAAGATAAAATAAAATTGACGTTGAAAGGAGACATTAGCAAATATGAAGCTTAGATTTCAACGCAAATATCTTTGCATCCCTTATTGGGCTTTCCTCATCCTTTTCGTCATCATTCCCATTTTTATAATTATCTATTATGCATTTACTGATACGAACGGTTTCTTCTCGATGGATGCCTTAATAGATTTTTTTACTTCGCCTGTAAAAATTAATGTTTTATTAGTTTCTATTTTTATTGGATTGCAGACGACTCTTATTTGTCTAATCATCGGTTATCCGTTAAGTTATTTTTTGGCGAATAAAAAGTTTAATAAAAATGTCGTATTAGTCATGCTTTTCATCATGCCAATGTGGATAAATTTCGTCCTGCGTACTGGCGCAACTCGTGATGTTTTATTTTGGCTTGGTATCAATGGTGGTACTTATCCTTATTTAGCGACTTTAATAGGTATGGTTTATAACTATTTGCCGTTTGTCATTTTACCACTATATACGACGATGCTTAAAATTGATCAATCGCAAGTTGAAGCAGCATTAGATTTAGGCGCATCTCCTATGAGGGCTTTCACTCATGCAGTAGTGCCCCAAACTCTCCCAGGTATCGTCTCTGCCTCGATGATGGTTTTCATGCCAACTATGTCGAGTTATGTCATAAGCGATACTTTGTCTGAAGGCAAGATTTCATTATTTGGCAATACGATTTATCTAAACTTTTCTAATTCGCAGTGGAATACAGGCTCATTCATGGCCCTTATCATGCTCGTCATCATCGGTTTACTCATGTTTGTAACAAGAAACGCTAACGTCAAAGCAGAAGATCGTGCAAGGGGGACTGGGTTATGGTAAAAAAGATTTTTGCACAAATTTACATTTGGCTCATCCTTCTATTCATGTACATCCCTATTTTAGTATTGATAGCTTTTTCTTTTACGACCTCAGTTAATGTTGGCGTATGGACTGGTTTTTCCTTCGATTTATATCCTGCTTTATTTCAAGATGGTGAAATCATGGCAGCGTTAGGTAACACACTCATCATCGCTTTTATTTCTAGTGCCGTGAGCGTCTTATTAGGTACGACTGGCGCAATCGGTGCATTTTATTCAAAGAAAAGAGCGATGCGAGCATTAGATTCTGTCAATCAAATTCCTGTCGTCAATGCTGAAATAGTCATGGCGTTAAGTCTTACTGTCATGTTCGTCTTCGTCGGTAGTTATATTTTTAGAGGCGCTAATTTGTTTAGCTTCTGGACATTACTCATAGGACACGTCGTCTTAAGTGCACCTTTTGTCTATCTATCTATTAAACCTAAATTACAACAAATGGACCCGAATTTATATGAAGCCGCTTTGGACTTAGGAGCAACTCCTAGAAGTGCTTTATATCGCGTGACTTTACCACAAATTTTGCCTGGCATTTTAAGTGGTTTCTTACTCGCTTTTACTTTATCGCTTGATGATTTTATCATCACGACTTTCACTCGCGGTCCTGGTTTATTAAATGGGCAAGGCACGATTGAGACATTATCAACGCTCGTTCAAGCTAAGATTAAAAAAGGTCCTATTCCGCCTGAGATGCGTGCTCTTACGACGATTATCTTCCTCGTCGTTTTACTCCTCGTCGTCGGTGTCACTTTATATCGATACTTCCATAAAGATAAAAAACATAGTAGAAGGAGGATGGCAAGATGAAAAAGATAGCAATATTAAGTCTAGTCTTTCCTTTTTTACTCACATTAGGAGCGTGTTCTGCACCTGAAAATGTAGTAAGTGGTGAGCAAGAAGTTTTAAGAGTCTTCAACTGGGAAGACTACATTTATCTTAACGATGGTGAAGATTATCCTGAACCAGATTTAACTGTTCAATTTGAGCAATACATGAAAGAACAAGGTAGAAATGTTCTCGTTATTTACGATACATTTGATACGAATGAAACGATGTTAAATTCTTTGAAGACTGGTCGAGTATCTTATGATTTAGTCTGTCCTAGCGACTATATGATTCAGAGGATGCTCGCTAGTGATATGCTCGTTCCGTTTGAAGAAGATTGGCTCGCTAATTCGAATTATAAAAAATATGTATCACCATATTTAAATAACATGTTTAATGCGATTACCGCTACTAATACTGTTACTGGTGAAACACATTCAATAGGTGAATATGCAGTTGGCTACATGTGGGGGACTTTAGGTATCATCTTTAATCCTGCATATGGTAATTTTGAAGGATTAGATGCACTTACTGATTTCCAAGATTGGCATGCACTATGGGATGAACAATATCATGGTACTTTCTCCATTAAAGATTCTATGCGCGACACTTATGCTGTTGGCATTATGGAAACTTACGATGTGGAATTAGAGCAATTATTAGAACAATATCAAAGTGGTTCGATAAATAGCGAGACATATAATAGTGCTCTTAATGAGATTTTTAATCGCTGTGATGATGAAGAAATTGAAGAAGTGAAACAATATCTTCTCACTTTAAAAAATAATTCATTTGGCTTTGAGGTCGATAGCGGTAAAGAAGACATTAAGACAGGCAAGATTGGTGCTAATACAGCTTGGAGTGGCGATGCAGTTTATGCCATGGATGGAGCAGAAGAAGAACAGGGTGTAGAGCTTTATTACAGCGTTCCTCGTACTGGCTCTAATATTTGGTTTGATGGTTGGTGTATGCCAAAAGGGGCTAATGTCTCTTTAGCGCAAGAATTCCTCGATTTTATAAGTCTACCAGAGAATGCATCACAAAATATGGACTACATTGGTTATACCCCTTTTATATGTGGAAATGAGATACTTGATCTCGTACGTTCTTGGTATGATTTAAGAAGTGATTATGGCTTATTTTACAAAGATGAAAATGAGGAATTATTTAATGTAGGTTTTGATTATGATGAATTTGTTTCGTTAAGTACAACTTATCCAAATGACCTTTATGTCTATTGGTTAAACGAAGATAGCGAAAATGATCCTAGTGTCGAAGATATAATTGCTGATTATGATGCTCTTCTAGCTAGCGATAGTGTTGAAGAATATGAAGATGAAGGCACTAAATATCTCGTGTTAAGCGATGGCGAACTTGAAAATCTTGATGTCGAAAGTTTAGATGTCGTCGATTTAACATATCTATTTAATGGAACACTTCTAGATGAAAATGAAGAAATAATTGCTTCTAGCGATGATGCTATGTTCCTCGTTTACGATTATTTATATGAAGATGAAAATAGTGCGGTGGAAAATGTTGCTGTGGGTAGACAATTTTTCTGCCAATACCCTGATTTAGAAACACTCACAAGATGCGCAGTTATGGCAGATTATGGTAGCCAAAATGAAGCTGTTCTTACGATGTGGGAAGAGGTTAAATCAAATGCATTACCAATTTGGGCAATCATCTTGCTCGTTTTAGAAATCGCTCTAGCCTTAGGCGTATTCTTGTATTATTACATATCTAAAAAAGTTAATTTAAAAGAACGTCGTAATAGAAGAAATCTCACTAAATGACACTAACAATTGCATTTAAATGCTATTTAATCAACAATTCTTTGTGTTAATTGAAAAACAAAATGCAACAAATGTTTGAAATATATTTCATTTAATAAAATCAAACAAATTGAAAGGA
>CALVPP010000013.1 GCA_944351395.1 uncultured Bacilli bacterium | reverse complement strand
ACGATAGATTTAAAAAATGACACTAATAAGGCTTTTAATCCTATCATCGAAAAATTACTAATATTGGGCTCTATTAACCTCACCATCGAAGGTAAAGAAGAGGTTTGGAACAAAGATGATTATTTGGATAAAATCAAATCTTTAAGAAACAAATATAAAGATAAAAAAGTGAACATCATCATCACGAGCGATACATCAGAAAAAAAGCAATTTATCATCAGCAAAAAAGAAGATAATAAATCTCTCTTTTTGATGCATTATGGCATAAAAAATATTGCAAATAAGATGGGTAGAACTGTCTTTTCATTTATCTCACTTATATTATCGTTATTCCTTATGTTCAGCGCTTTTAACTTCACGTTTTATGATGCGCCATATTATATAAATAACATTCTCGTGCAAAAAGAAGTTTATATGAGTCCTACTAGTATACTTCATGGGACACAATATTTTAATGGTGTCGAACTCCACCGCATTGTTAGTAATGACGATAATTACTTTCCATTAGGTGATTTTGTTCGCTTAAGAAGTGAAGATGAAAGCATTTCCGATATTTCAATTAATATTTTCGTCACGAGAAGCGAAACGGTAAAATACGCAAACGAAATTTACACTATACCAGAAGATGAAATACTTTTATTAGATTACGTCGCTACATTTAATGAAAGATATTTAAATAGCGATACGATAACGATCAGAGATTTAAATGACGTTCAACACGACATCAAAGTCAGTTCTACCACTATCAAAACTACCAAAATGCTCGATAATAATTTGGGTTATGGTTACATGTCCTATGACTATTTTTTGAGCCTTAATGATAAAAGCGTCTCTATAGAAGTTTACGCTCCGCAAAAAATAGGCGATTATATCGCTAATGAAGACTCTCCACAAACATTCAAAAAAACATATGAGAATCAAAATCTTATTTCAGGTCGCCCTATCGCTAATGATGATGAGATTATCGTTAGTACAGATTTTATCTTAAATTTTATGAATCTCGGTGCTACAGAACAGAATGTATTGAACGAAAAATATGAAATTGCTCCTTATTCATCTTTCCCTAGCGATATACGCTTTGATATCGAACATCCACAATTCGATTTGAACGAACTATTCGACGAAGTAACTATCGTCGGCGTAGGCGATGATACGAGTGCGGATATATATTTATCGTCAGCATCCTTCGATATTTTATTCGCACAAAAATTATATGCTGATAGCCCTTATATCAACACCGCTGATTCCTATGATAAAATATCTTACCTTTTTGATAACGATGTGCAAATTAATGATAATAACGTGAGAAGCGTGTATAGCATAGTGATCTTGTTCGGTGGCAGTAGCGGTTTATTCATCATGTTCATCGGCGTATTATTCATAATCGTAGCTTCAATTATTTTGCTTACCTGGATCATTTCCATCATCAAAGATAGATACCGCGAAATTGCTATCATGAAATGTCTAGGTTTAAAAACGAAAAATATTTATCTATCATTCTTAAGCATCATCACATTCATCACATTAATATCAGTCGCTATAGCGATGATTCTCGGTGCTGCTTTAACTCCGTTAATTAATACATTCATCACTTATGCGATAACTAGCACTTCAATGGATGTCGGAACTTTGCTCTTCTCCGCTAGCACTTATTCTTATCTCATCCTCTTAGGCATCGCTATTATCTACCCTGCTTTAATTTCACTCACGTTCATAAAGAGATTAGATAAAGTGGAACCCTTCGGTGCACTTAAAGAATTTAAATAAAATTTATAAATTGTTAGTTAAACACCAATTTGTAAATTGTTCATCTAATTTCTTTTTCAAAGACCATTTTTCCTTTTCGCTAGTGAAAGAAGCTTCGATAGCGTTACAAAGTAAAAAATAAATTTCATTTCTGTGTAATTTAAATGCTTCTTTAACATGTCTATATTCTAAATTGACATTCGTATTAGAAACGCTCATATTGTCGCTATTGATGAAGAAATGTATACCATGAAGTAAGAATGTTCTGATTGGTAAGTCTTCATAAGTTTTAAATGCTTTCGTATCTAAGTTGGAAGTAGGACAAATTTCTAAAAATATCTTATTTTCTTTTAATCTTAACATCGTTAATTCATTTTCTTTTGCTCTTACACCATGTCCGATACGTAATGCTCCAAAAGATAAGGCATCATCGATTGATGCACATCCTTCACTCTCACCTGCGTGAATAGTAAAAGGCACATCTAACTTTCTTGCTTCTTTGAATAACGAATTAAATTTATCAGTGTGATAAAGTGATTCTGCACCAGCCAGATCAAAAGCGCATACACCTTTACCTAAATATTTTTTTGTAAGCCTTAAAGTTTCTAAATTTTCTTTTTCGTTACCTTCGCCTCGCATCGCACAGAGAATGAGTTTTGCTGGAATAGGGCTATCTTTTAATCCATCTAAAGCATCAAGCACTACTTCTTCTTGACTCATTCCTCCTTTTAAATGTAGTTGAGGGGCGAATCTAATTTCAGCATAGATGAGTCCTAAAGAATGAAGACGATGAATTAAAGATTTAACAGCGTAAGCTAAAGAACCTTTCACCTGCATGATAGATAAAGGTAAATCAAAGCAACGTAGATAATCCACTAGTGATGTCGCATCCTTTGGACAATGCATAAATTCTTGCCAATTTTTTGGTAAAGTTACATCACTTAGTTTAGCCAAATATAAAACATCTTCTTCACTTAAAGATCCATCGAGGTGTAAATGTAAATCAATCATATGTTTTTTCTCTCTTTCGACTTATTTTAACATAAATTACAATTATTATACTTGTATAATGAAGAGAGTATTTCTATAATTTTAATCGCTATGAATAACGAAGAGACAATTAAAAAGATTAATGAGACATTAGAAAAGATTCGCCCATTCATCAATCGTGATGGCGGTGATTTAGAATTTGTGAAATTTGAAGATGGTTACGTCTACATCAAAATGCTCGGTGCATGTGATGGTTGCGAACTGATCGATTATACGATTAGCGAAGGAATCGAGGCCATCTTACAAGACGAAGTCGATGGTGTCTTAGGAGTTAAATTAGATAAGCCTAATCAATAGATAAAAAATGTTTTTTATTATTTAAGAGGAGATAACCTCCACGATTGTAGACGTCCTCACGATTGTAGAGGACTCTTTTGTTATCTAAAGTGAGTAACGCTCCGCCGGCCTCTTCTAAAATGACTTGCCCAGCACATGTATCCCATTCTTTCGTGTTATTAGAAATTCTAAAAGAAATATCTGCAATGCCTCTTGCAATTTCACACATTTTAATAGAAGATCCGCAAGGTCTTACTTCATCTATGAGGTGATGATATTTTTCTATGAGTTGTTTTTCAACATCGTTAAGATGGAAAACGCTAGTGAGGCAGATGAGATGTTCTCTTTTTTCACTATTTGAGTGAATTCTTGTTTTCTTACCTTCACTATCGACATAAAAACTACCTTCTCCCTTACTCGCAAAATAATATTCGTTACGTGCAGGGATGATAATTACTCCGACAACTGGTTCGTGTCTATATGCAAGAGCGATATTAATCGTAAATTGGTCATCATGAGCGATGAAATCTTTCGTCCCATCAATTGGATCGATGATGAAAACATAATCATTATCTAGACGAGCTTTGTCATCTTGTGATTCTTCTGTTAAAAAGGCATAAGTTGGAAAATCGTGGCTTAGTTTTTCTTTGAGAAATTTATCGATTGTTTTATCTGCTTTAGTCACAGGTGAATGATCATCTTTCACTTCCACTTCTAAATGTGCTTCATGATAAAATTTTAAAGCGATTTCTTTCGCTTCTAAACCATATTTAATCATCGAATCTAATTCTTTTTGAAACATATTATTCATCCTCCTTCATCAATTCATCTAACGCTTCGATTAATCGTCCTGCTTCTTCGATGTTAGCAAGGCGACAACCGCTTGCGTGAAGATGCCCACCACCACCAAAAACACGAGCGACATCACGTACGTTGCGTTTAGATGATCTAATTTCACATCTAACTGGATTACCATCAACTATAAAACAAAACACATCAGCGCCTTTGACGTTAGATAATAGATTTACTCTAGTCGCGACTTCTTCTTGCTTGACGTTCAGTTTCTTTAATTCTTCTTCTTTCATGATGAAATAAAGCACACCATTAGAACTTTTTTTGTAGTGTGATAAGATGTAGCCTGTCAGAACTAAATCTTTTTCTTCTTTTAGATAAAGTAATTTATACATTCTTTCTGTATCGACGCCGAAAGAAAGTAAGTATGAAGCGACGAGAAATGTTCTTTCATTTAAAGGCGAAAAAAGAAAGCGATTAGAATCAGTCACTAATCCGAGATATAAAGCATGTGAAGCTAGAGAGTTTAGAGAGTAATTATGTTTATAGGCAAGATAAGCAATGAGCTCACAAGTAGCGATGAATGAAGTATCGATGATAGATTTATTTTCATCAACTGGTTCATCTACCATATGGTGGTCGATGATAAAATAATCATCGCACAAACTATAACGATTGTCTTCTACTCTCTTAAAATTGTTCACATCGACAAAAATAGCAAAGGACTTTTTAAAAAAATCGTCAGAAACTTCTTCGAAACTTTCATTTAAAATATCAAAAAAAAGAGGGTGACCACTAGAAATAGTCTTTACCTCTTTTTTAGGGAATCTAGTTTTTAATATTTCTCTTAATCCGATGGCTGCACCATAGCAATCACCATCAGGATGGACATGCCCAAAAATGGCAATTTTATCATATTTTTTTAAAGTCTCTACTAGAGAGTCAAATTTAAAGACGAGATTAGATATTTTCATCATTCTCTTCCAATTGAGAATTTTCTTCTTCGCTATCCTCTTCACTATCTTCTTCAATGCTTAGTTCTTGATCTTCTTCATCGTAAGATTCTTTCGCTTCTTGTTCAAGTTCACTATAGACGCTATTCATGTCAAGTTTTACTTTGTCGAAAGTTTGATTTTCGCGCAAATCCCACGTATTATCGCCTAGTGAAACGAAACGTGGATCAATGATTAAGTTCGTGTAAAAGCGTGATACTTTTGCTTCTTTTTCTTCTGGGGTGAATTCTTTGATCTTAGCTACTTCCTCCCAAAGAGAATTAAATTCTTGAATCTTACCGCTATCCTTAATGATGCTATAAGCGATATCGAGTTGTGACATGTTTTTATCCATAAATTATTCCTCCTACAATCACATTTTTTCAGGTGCGTTTACACCGATTAATTCTAAAGCCTTTCTTAAAACAATTTTGCTAGCCTTGCATAATGCAAGACGAGATTTACTATTTTCCATATCATCTTTGTTGATGATACGACATTCAGTATAAAAGACATGAATGAGTTGTGCAAGTTTTTGCACGTAAGCACACACTTTGTGTGGCGCTAAACTTTTAGCTGCCTCTTCTACGACATCATTAAACTCCATGAGTTTTTTAATGAGGCTTATTGCTGCTTCATCAGCGAACGAATAAGTGGCATTGAGATAATCTATATTTTCAGCTTGATTTAAAACTGAACAAAGCCTTGCGTGAGCATAACTCGCATAATACAAAGGGTTAGTGTTATTTTTCGTCATCATCAAATCTAAATTTAAATCAAGATGTGTACTAGGAGCGCGAGAAACGAAGAAATATCGACACGCATCTACGCCTACT
Source organism: uncultured Bacilli bacterium (assembly GCA_944351395.1). Taxonomy (GTDB): domain Bacteria; phylum Bacillota_I; class Bacilli_A; order RFN20; family CAG-826; genus CALVUG01. The sequence continues at coordinate 23,350 of CALVPP010000013.1, read as the reverse complement.
TCTTCTACTAAGGAACGAAGTGTGTCTGCTGTACCTTCTCTTTTCGACAATTTAACTTCTTTATCGCCACGGAGAATACGCACCATTTGGGTAAGTTCAATATCTAGCCTAGAGTCGTCATACCCCAATAATCGGAGTGCGCTTTTCATCCTATTTATGTAGCCGTGATGATCCGCTCCAAATAGATCGATCAATTTATCATAACCACGATTAAATTTATCGACGTGATAAGCGATATCTGGAAGAAGATAAGTATATTCGCCATTCGATTTAATGATGACGCGGTCTTTTTCATCATAAACTTCGCTCGTCTTCAAAAGTAATGCTCCATCTTGAACATACGTATAAGGTTTAAGTTTAGAAATGACTTCCTCCACTAGACCTGAAGCGCGTATTTTTTTCTCAGATGTAAAAATATCAAATTCCACTCTAAAAAGTTTCAAGTCTTTTTTAATTTTTAAAAGTTCTAATTCCACTCCACGTTCCATGAAGAAATGAAGTGTTTCTTCATCATCATTTAAATATTTATTCCCTACTTCATCCTTAATGGTTTTAGCGATATCGATGATATCTGGTCCATGATAACCATCTTCAGGCATAGGTATTTCTTTACCAAAAAGAGCAAAATACCTCGATTTTATCGACTCACCAAGATGTAGCACTTGCGAACCGCCATCGTTCACGTAATATTCTTTTTTTACGTCGTATCCAGCACAAGTTAAAATACGTGCTAAACTATCGCCAATAGCCGCTCCTCGAGCATGCCCTAAATGCATATCTCCGGTCGGATTGACCGAGACAAATTCTAACAAGATAGACGTGTTCTTACTTTTTGAACAACCATAATTTAATTCATCATTTAAGATATTTTTCACTGCACTAGCAAATTCATCTTTGGCGAAGAAAAAGTTGATGAAACCAGGGGCTTTTACTTCCACCTTCTCTAAGCCATCCATGTCGATATGGGCATGAATCTCGCTAGCAATTTCTAGAGGTGATTTATGTAACACTCTTGCTAGTTTCATAGCGATATTACTAGCTAAATCACCATGTGCTTCATTCGTCGTCTTCAAAACTTCGATGTCACTTTCAGAAATTGATGTAACACCCATATCATTTAAAGCTCTAATCAATTTTGCTTTTATCACTAATTCATTTTTCATCATAATTGTTCTATCCTAAGGTGGTATTTATCCATAGGCTTATCATTATCGTATAGAGTGAAGATGATATCAAGAAGATAATCTTTCGTGTTGAAAGATTGAGTAATAGCTTTCACCATGATTTTATGACCTAGTTTCGTCTTTATTTGACAATCAGTTGTAAAATTCTTTCTTAGGTAAAATATTGAATCAGTTTCTTCTGACATAGCCTTTAATATGACTTCGTCATCGTGACCGATTTGCACTAAAATATCGAAAGTTTTTTTATTTTCGTCGACCCCAGTTAAAGTAAAATCATTTTTAAAAGAGTCAAAATAATTGAGGAACATCGTGTAGGATTGACTATCTTCACCATCGCTAGTGATGATAGTTCTCGTATACTTCACTAATTGTTTTTTCATCATTTCTTCCTCAAAAGAACATAACTAATGCAGGCAATAGCGTCACTATTTTGAAACATGCCTAACTTTTCATTCGTACCGGCTTTTAAAGACACTTGTTCAACCGAACAATGCAATAATGAAGCAACCTTTTCTCGCATGCTTTGAATGTAAGGCTGAAGTTTCGGTTTTTCAAGGATGACACTAACGTCGATATTATTAATTTCGTAACCTAGATAATCCATCAAAGCATAAGTCGCAGTGAGAATGGCTTTTGAATCCATGTTTTCAGTCCAAGACATATTATCTGGAAAGATTTTACCTAAATCGCCTAATGATAAGGCACCGATAATCGATTCGCTTACGCTATGTAAGACGACATCAGCGTCACTATGACCATCTAAGCCTAAAGAAAAAGGAATTTCGATGCCAGCTAAAATTAAAGGGCGATGAGGAACAAGTCTATGAATGTCATGACTTACTCCGACGCGATAATTTTCTTTTAATTCCATGAATAAATCACTCCTTTCTTTTAGACGCTGAATCGGATGTAGACGATATCACCGTCTTGCATTTTATAATCTCTTCCTTCGATGCGAAGTTTTCCGGCTTCTTTAACTTTTTGTTCATCTTGATATTTGACTATATCGTCATAATGATAAATTTCTGCTTTGATGAAGCCTCTTTGTAAATCAGTATGAATAAGACCCGCACATTCCTCCGCACTCATACCATCTTTAAAAGTCCAGGCCCGACATTCATCTTTTCCAACAGTGAAGAAAGTTTTTAATCCTAATGTGTCATAAGTCAACTTGATAAGAGAATCTAATCCACTGCTTTTAAGATTTAAATCGCTTAAAAATTCTTCTCTTTCTTCTTTTGGTAAATAAGCTAAATCCTTTTCTAATTCGCAACTTATTGCGATTGCCACTTCACCATGTGAGTTCGCAAAATTTCTAACTTCTTGATAAAGCAAATCGCTTTCAATATCACCTAAACTATTAGCGCTCACGTTCGCGACATAGATGTGCGGCAAAAACGTTAGTAAGTTGAGGGTCTTTTTAATGTAATGAGCCTTTAGTTCGTCAAACGCTAAGTATCGACTAGGAATACCTTTCTCCAAATTTTCTTTTAAAACTTCCAATATTTCCATCTCGAACATCGACTCTTTGTCTTTATTTATTCTCGCTTTAGGAGCAACTTTTTCCATCCTTCGATTGACTGATTCCAAGTCAGCCATGCATAGTTCAAGATTTATCGTCTCGATATCGCGAATGGGATTTACACTTTCTTCGACGTGGATGATAGAATCATCTTTGAAAGCTCTTACAACTTCGACGATAAGATCACATTCCCTAATATGAGAAAGAAACTTATTTCCTAGCCCTTCACCTTTCGATGCGCCTTTTACAAGCCCAGCAATGTCAAAATATTCGACTTGAGCATAGACCGTCTTTAATGGATGAAAAATAGCACTCAAAAAATTTAATCTTTCGTCATTGTAAAAAATCATGCCATCATTTGGTTCTATCGTCGCAAAAGGATAATTAGCAGCCTCGACGCTCTTCTTTGTTATCGCATTGAATAAAGTAGATTTACCAACATTTGGCAAACCGACAATACCACTTTTTAAAGCCATTATTTATCACCTTCTACTAATCTATTTATATTCACTGCACGAAGTTTATCATTCATTCTTTCTACATCGAATGAAAAAACATCGCCCCTTTTGATATTTCTATCTTTGTCGTCGAGTAAAGAAGTAACGTGAAAAAAGTAATCATTACCATCGTCGTGATGTAAGAAGCCAAACCCTTTTTTCTCATTAAAATATGTTACTCGACCAATTTTCATAGCGTTTGTATATTAACATAAATCAATAATTTAAAAAATATATTTTTTAGAGTTTAACGCGCTTTAATTGCTTCTATCGCATCTAAATTCTTTATCCCTTCCGTCTCCTTAAAACCGATTAGCGAAGATATTCCTAAGGCGATTAGCGACATGAGAAAAATCGCTAAAAAATTGACGCTAATGATGAAAGGTGTTTGAAAATAATTTGCCAAAACGTATGATATTAAGGCTTCAAAAATGATGAGTTGTATCATCGAAAAAAGTAATGCTATAGTAGCGAAAAAGACGACGTTTAAAATGAACATTTTTCTAATTTCACGATGATCAATACCGAGGATTTTTAAAATAGCAATATCGTGTCTATAATCATGGATATTTAAATGAGTTAGCACGCCTAAAAGAAGGACACTAGACACGATAGCGATTGATGAAAAAATGATAAGAATTATAGAAATAGTATTGGTGACACCTTTAATTTCTTTTTCTAACATTGAAAGAGGATTTAAGTATTCATAATTAGGAAAATTAATAGCAAGGTTACTTTTGGTCTCTTCTAATTTTGCACTATCTTTTAAATCTAAGATGACTCCTTCGTTAAGTAGTTCAAAACCTGATACGCCTAATTTGAGACGAAAAAAATTTAAGGAAAAAGAAGGATGATGATATATTTCCATATTTGAGGAAGGAATGATACCAACTACTTTTAAAGTAGTGTTAAAAAATTTACGATGTGCTTTTCCATCCATCGTAAAATATTCTTCTTCACAACTTGCTACATATATCGTTTCGCCTAATATTTCTTCTTTATCAAATAATGATTTAGCTAATCCAGAAGATATGACTATTTCGTCTTCGTTACTAGGGGGTGCACCATCGATGACATTATCTCCTAAAGGTTGTAAAGAGACACCGCCTAAAGATGTTTTTGGATAATATCCTTCTTCAACATGAGGAGGAAGAACTACGGAATCGATATTGACGCTACTCATATTCGTATAAACATCAATTGTTTCCATTAACTCTTCTTCACTGCTCGAAAAAAGTGTCCTTTTCTTAAAGCCTAACATCATATCATCGGGATAATTCACATATCCACCAGAAGTGGTAAATATATGACCTTCAATGTTCCCATCTAGATTTTGCATCACTAAGACGTCGCTTCCTTTTACTATTGCGCTGTTCATTTGATAAAGTAAAACACGATTGATATGAAGTTCTTGAGAAGAGATGTAATAATATTGTCTCTTTCCCATCCAATCTAAGACGACATTATTCAAATTTGCATCATAATACGCTCTTTCAAAAAATTTGCGATAATCGCGCAAATACAAATAATAAGCTTTTTTGATAATCCAAGGTAATGTTATTACCTCATCCCATTCGTAAGTAACACTTAATAGCATCATCTCTTCAAAAACGAACTCATTCCATAACGCATCATCTTGATATATTTGATACTTTTCTCCTTGAACAATCGCTTTTACTTTAAAAATTTGCTGATCTTCATAAAAAATGCTTTGATTCGCGACATTAAGTGTGATGAAAAAATCATGATGTTGAATGTACATTCCTAAGTCTTGATAGCCTCTTTTAATACCTAACACATAACAAATATTTGTCATTTCGACATATGGTAAAGAAATTATTATTTCATCGCCTTCTAATGAATCAGGTAAAAAAGGGAAGATAATATCGTCATCAACTAAAAAATCATAAGTTAAAAACTCATTTATATGGCGAATATTATATCCATTCAACTTTACATTACGTCCGTTAACATCATAATTAAATTCGTTAACATCAGAAAATAAAGTCTCAAAATTGGTCTCATAATACACTCCAACATGCTTAACTACGTCACTATAATCCTTTGCCACGTCATCAATTTCTTGATAATTAAAAGCAATTACTTTTTGTAAAGAGTCTATCTTGTCGTTGCTTCTAACGGAAATTTGATCGTCTCGAAAAAGGCGAGAATATGCCGCATTCATATGATTAGAAATTAAACTTGTGAGAGAAATAGCAAGTCCTACACCTAATAATGCGATTGAAGTCATCGTGTGAGAAAGCAAAAAACGATATTTTTTCTCTTTAAAAGTGTGATAAAAATGTCGCCACATAAAAGATAATCTTAATTTACCTCGATGGCCTGCTTTTTTCTGCAATTTCAAAAATTTCGGTTTATCAATTCCTTCTAATTCATTTTCTTTAATATTATTTGAGACGATATGTCCATCTTTAATTTCTATGATATGTGATGCATATTTGGAAACGAGTTGATAATCGTGAGATATGAGAACGATGAGCATTTCATCTTTTAATGAATGTAGTATTTTCGTGAGCGACCTAGCGTTCTTTTCGTCAAGACCACCAGTCGGTTCATCTAAAAGTAAAATTTGTGGATCATTTGCTAACGCTCTAGCAACTGCAACGCGAGCTTTCTCACCTCCACTTAAAGTTTTAACATGTCTTTTTTTCAATTTGCTTAATGTCAATAATTTTAAAAGATGATCAATCTTATCATGCTTAATATTTTCCTTTTCATCCGTTGAAGCGTCTAAGATGATCTTTATATTATTTTCTACCGAGTCGAACGGGAAAAGATGGTGAAATTGATGAATAAATCCAAATTTATGTAGCCTTAAATAATCTATTTCTTCTTCACTAATTTCATTTAAATCCTTCCCATCAATCTTAATTTTTCCTTCATAATTCTTAACTAATCCAGACATGAGATTAACTAAAGTTGTCTTTCCAGAACCACTAGGTCCAACGATGGCAAAGAATCCAGTCTTTGGAAAGGAATAAGAAAAATTATCGATAACTTTTCTTTTTTCAAATGTAACCGAAACATTTTCAAATTCTATCATTCGCTAGCGAGCTCCAAATATAAAGCATTTTTACGATGATATAGGAGAGGTATTTTTGTGCTGAAATAACATAATATTATGGAAAGTAAATAGATTATAATTGGCAAAAAGAAAGGGATGTCTAAATAAGAAAGAAGAGGTATGGTCAAAAGATTATTAACTCCAAAAAAATTAAAAAAGATGCAATTAAAAATATATGTCACACCTAACGCAAGGAAAAATGAAAGCGAAGAAGCGATGATAGATAGATAGATTTTTGGTCTAACAAATATTTTTTCGATGTCTTCGTCGTCTGCCCCAAGAATTGATAAGATAGCCGCATTCTTTTTCTCATTTAAGAAAGTAGCGAAAGAGGTCATTGCGATGATAGAGATACTCGATAAAATAGCCAAAATGATAAATCCGAATAAGGCAAATAAGGCAATGTCGACAAATGATATGAAGACGTCATATGTTAAAAGCGATATAGAAGTAATACTAAACGTAGATTTATCGTTCTCATCTAACTTATTACGATATTTGTTCAAGATGTCTAATTCATCATCATTTAAAAAACCAACCATTTGATAATTACCTATTGGATCATCACTATGTGCATTTGCAATTATTTCATAAAATGATTTTTTCTCGTTGATGGATTGCGAATAATTGATAGCGATTGTTTCTTTCGCATACTTTTTTATCGCTTCATAAGATAAATAGATACGTGGTTCATTTAAGAGAGGAAATTCTTTACTCACACCAAATATTTTTAAAGTTTTTTGAAAGATAAAATAATCTTCGATTTTTGGATTAGTTTCATTTTCCGTATATATGGTCACATAATTTTCTAAATCGATATTTATTCTAGTCTCTATTGCCTCATCGATATTAATTCCAATCATATTCAAAAATGGTTCATTTACGACACAACCATCAAGAGAATCTTCAATATAATCGCTTTTAAAAATGAACTTATTTTCTTCCTTTAATAACGTCTTTGTGATGCCTAAATTTGTCGAATGAGGAACATTATCGCATTTCACTTCGACATAATTAGGGAATAAAGCACTTAAATCGTAATCAAAAGTGACGTTTCTTAAATTATTTCCCACTACTTCTAATTCTTCGAAATGTGGTCGATATGATTTAGAAATTTGAACATTAGAATTGTCGATGTCCAAATACTCTTTTTTGCTAATATAAAATACATCAGAATTAAAACTTGTCGCGCTTAAATCTAGTAAAGATTTTTCGGCAGAATATGATATTCCGATCGCTATGATACTGAAAAATATACCAAGCGAAGCACTACATAAACTGATGATGTTTTGATGACGATACTTTTTATTGTATTTTTTTATAAATTTTTTTGTCCACTTATCATCCTTTTTAACGACTATTTTTTTATCATTCAAATTTTCTATAAATTCGATATTTCTCTCGAATTCTATCTTCCCATCTTGTAGATGCATGATGACGTCAGATACATCTTTAAAAAGTTCTAAATTGTGTGAGACAACTATGACGAGATGATTTTTACTATATCTTTTCAAATATGAGACGATTATTTTACCATTTTCATCATCTAACGCTCCTGTTGGCTCATCAGCGAGTAAAATTGAAGGTTCATTAATGATTGCTCTTAAAAAACTAATTCTTTGTTTCTCACCGCCCGATAAGTCTTTGCATATCGCTTCTTCAAGATGAGACAAATTGAATTGTTTCAATAGGTCATCAATTTTTTTATTAGCATCTTTTTCCTTTAATTTAAAAGAAGAGGCGATTTGTAAATTGTCTTTTACAGATTCGTCTTCAAAAAGATGATAATGTTGAAAAATCATCCCAATATATTCGTTTCTAATTTTAAGATTATGCTTTCTATTATTTTTCTTATACGCTTTAGCAAAAATCTTTATGCAACCTTTATCAGCCTTATCGAGGCCTGCTAAAAGATTAAGAATGCTAGATTTTCCAGAACCAGAAGCACCATAAAGAAGGACGAGTCCCTTACTTGGTAGACAAAAAGATATGTTTTCAAGCGAAAAAGACAATGTCTTACCATTGAAAAATTTTTTAGTTACATTGCGAAAGATGACTGACAAAGAAAAATCCTCCTACCAATTCAATACACCTTAGGAGGATGAAAATATCTTATAAAATTAAACTATCGCGATGTTCTACTACTTCCTTTAATTGTTTATCAAATTTTTCGCGCGGCATCATAATGTAACTTCCACATCCAAGACATCTAATCTTAATATCTGCACCAAGTCTTACAATTTGAAATTTCGCATCACCTTTATGACATGGGTGCTCTTTTTTCATTTTGACAACGTCAAACATTGTATATGCTTTCATATATCTAAATCTTCCATCTTCACAGCAGCAGGAATCTTAGGTAATCCTGGCATGGTCATAATATTACCAAGAAGTGGGATGACGAATTTCGCACCACTTGCAAAATTAATATCACGAATATGAACGTTAAAATGCGTGGGAGCATTCTTCAATTTAGGATCGTCGCTGAAAGACAAAGGCGTCTTAGCCATACAAACAAAATAATCGCCATATCCTGCCTTTTCATATTTACTTATTTTTTCCTTTGCGACATCAGAATAAATTACTCCATCGGCGTGGTAGATTTTTTTCGCTATCGTCTCAATTTTCTTTTCTAACGACCATTTTAAATCGTAAATAGGAGAATATTCACTCTTTTCATTATTTAAAGTTTCGACGACTTTTTTAGCGAGTTCAATAGAACCACAGCCACCTTTTTCAAACCCATCTAAGAAAGAATATTTATATCCTTTTTCTTCGCACCATTTGATAAGACAATGAATTTCTTCTTCGCTATCGCTAGCAAAGTGGTTGATAGCAATGATGAAAGGAACTTTAAATAATTTCATATTTTCGGCATGTCTTTCTAAATTAGCTAAACCTATTTTCAAAGCTTCAACATTTGTTTTCTGGCAATCAGCTTCACTCATACCGCCATGAAGTTTCAACGCACGTATAGTTGCGACTAAAACCGTCAAATCAACGTGTAGATTTGCGGATCTTGCAGTAATATCGAAAAATTTCTCTGCTCCTAAATCAGCACCAAAACCAGCTTCAGTGACGACAAGAGGAGCTAATTTAAGAGCGAGTTTAGTAGCAATTATTGAATTAGCACCATGCGCGATATTTGCAAAAGGACCACCATGAACGATACATGGAGTATGTTCGGATGTTTGTACCAGATTAGGTTTAATTGCGTCCTTCATAAGTTTGCCTATCGCGTGAGATACTTTTAAATCTTTCACTTTGATAGGTTTATCATCATATGTATACGCTACTGTAATTTCATTAACTCTTTTGATAAAATCATCAAAATCACTACTAAGACAAAGTATCGCCATAAGCTCACTAGCGACCGTAATAAGGAAACTAGATTCGTGTTCTTCTATTCTTTTTTCACCTCTTGAAACGATGATACGTCTTAATGAGCGATCATTCATATCTAGTGCTCTTTTCCAAACGATACGATGCGGATCGATACCTAGTTCATTGCCTTGATAAATGTGATTTTCAACGACAGCAGAAATTAAATTAATTGAGCTTGTTAAAGCGTGCATGTCGCCTGTGAAATGAAGGTTAATCGTTTCGCTAGGTTCAATTGTAGATTTTCCTCCGCCAGTTGCTCCGCCTTTGATGCCAAAAACTGGACCTAAGGAAGGTTCTCTTAAACAGAGCAAAGAATCTTGACCAATTTTATTTAATCCTAAATTTAGGGCAATAGAAGTCGTAGTTTTACCTTCACCTAAAGAGGTTGGCGTAAGAGCGGTCACAAGCACGAGTTTTCCATCTTTTTTACCTTTTAATTCCTCATTGATCGATAAATCGATCTTTGCCATATATTTTCCATAAGGAATTAGATACTTGTTTTTGATGTGAGCCTTTTTAGCAATAGTTTGAATGTTAACTAATTTTTTCATATATTATCACCTTCAATCAATAACTTTATCACTTTTGCGCCAATGGTTAAGCCAAAAGTTTGAGGAACAAACGCTAAGGAAGGTAGTCCTTCTACTCCTTCTTTTGCTGATTCTAATGAATAAACTGCATATGCTTTAGGAGCGAGAATGTGCGATTTTCGATAAAGTTCACGATATTTTTTAGCCATTTTATCATTTTTTGTCTCTTCAATTGAACCGACGCGAACTAATGTCGGATCTATTCTTTTTGCTGCTCCCATAGATACGACAATAGGAATATCCTTAATCACACTATAACGCAATAGAGCGATTTTATTTTGCATGTCGTCTATGGCATCGACTATTATATCGACCTGTCCATCTATTTTTTTTAAACTTTCTGAATCAATTTTAGTAGCGATAGTTTCTATATCTAGATTGTTAGCAAGTTCGCGTGCTCTTTCAATAGCGACATCAACCTTCTTTCTCCCGACGTCCTTTAAAGTATAAAGTGCTTGTCTATTGAGATTAGATAATTCAACGACATCAAAATCAACGATGATGAAATGCTTTAAGCCGCTACGAACTAAAGATAAGAAAGTGCTCGCCCCAACCCCGCCTAAACCAGCGATTAAAACTTTTTTACTTTGCAATAGCTTAAAGTTTTCCTCGCCTAAATATTGGATACATCGCAAAAATTGTTCATTCATTGATATTTCTCCTCAATTAGCCTCTCTGCTTGCTCAATAGTTTCACACCAATTAACATCAAATTGATGTTTAAAAAATGTGATTTGCCTCTTCGCATAATTTTTTGTCTTTTTATTCATCATTTCTTTCGCTTCTTTTAAAGATATTTTATTCTTTAAATACAAAAACGCCTCTTCATAACCTAATGCATCAATTTTGAAGTAATCATTAGGAAATTCGTTCATAAGTGATTGAGCTTCTAAAAGTAAACCGTTATCGAACATCCAGTCCGTCCTTTTTTCTATCCTTGTATAAAGTTCCTGACGAGGCGGATTTAAACCTACGATAAAACAATTGTATACTAAATCGTGTTTTTGCTCTTTTTCGATATCGCTTTTACTTCTTCCACTCGCCAAATATATTGCGATTGCTCTAAGCACCCTTCTTCGGTTGTGTGGGTGAATTTTTTCTGCACTGTTAGAATCAATTTTTTTAAGATATGAATGTAATTGTTCATCATCCATATCATCGAATTGTTTTAAATTAACTTTAGATGTATCAATATCTAGAAAGGAATAATCATATAATAAGGCTCTTAGATATAAACCTGAACCGCCAACTAGAATGATGTTCTTTTTTTCATTTATTAATTTATCAAGAAGTTCTCTACCCTCCTTTTGGAACGAAGCGATATTGTTACCATCTAAAAAAGATCTATTGGCGATAAAATAATGTGGGGCTATATTCATCTCTTCTTCGGTCGGTCTATTGACACCAATCGTCAGCTCACGATACATCTGATAAGCATCAAAATTTACTATGACAGCAGAAAACTTTTTAGCTATTTTAATCGCTAAGGATGATTTTTTAGAAGCAGTAGGACCAACGATAGCAATTATCATAAGAAAAGTATACACTTTTTCAGATGAATTAGGCTGATAAAATAGTTGCTACTTCTTTTAATAAGTTATAGCATTCTTCTTTTACGATTTGATAATTCTTAATGAGAGGATGTTCATCAAGTTGCTTTTTTAATGATAAATAATGGTCTTTTCCCACTGAATGGGAATAAATATCGCGAATTTGATGTACTAAATTTTTCTTTGCATTATCTATTTGCTTTTGTAGATTAGCAATGTATTCATCATTAGAAATCAAAGTTTTTAACCTTCGATATTCTTTAATACATGCATATTCACCTAGTTCTTTTTTAATATTTTCGACAAGTTCAATTATTTTCTTGTCCATCGATAATTTCTCCTATGAGTGAATAAGTGTGGGAAGAAGTGATGCGCACTTTAATAATCTTGCCAATGAAAGAAGAATCGCCTTTTACGTGCACCAATTTATAATTTTCAGTATATCCGCTCACAAACGAATCATCTTTTTTTGATATTTCTTCGATGAGAACATCATATGTTTTGCCTACCATTTTTTTAGCTTGCTTTTCAATTATTTTTTCACTCAATTTACTAAGGCGAATGAATCGCTCATGCTTAATTTTATCGTCTACTTGATCTTTCATAATTGTCGCGGGTGTAAAAGGTCTAGGCGAATAAATAAACGTAAACAATGTTGAATATTGAACTTCCTCTACTAAGGACAAAGTATCTAAAAAATCTTCTTCAGTCTCAGAAGGAAAGCCAACGATAATATCGCTACTTAAAGCCACATTAGGTATTTTTGTTTTGATGCGGTTAACAAGCGACAAATAACCTTCACGATCATAACGACGATTCATGAGAGTGAGAATACGAGTCGATCCACTTTGCACGGGAAGATGGATGTATTTCATAATGTTGTCGTATCGTGCTATAACATCTATTAATTCGTCATCAAAATCAAATGGATGAGAAGTGATAAAGCGCAATCTTTTTATTCCTAATTTAGCAACTTCTTCTAATAGTGAAGCGAAGGAAGTGCCATCTTTCAAATCCTTACCATAAGCATTGACATTTTGACCGAGTAATGTAATTTCAATATAACCACGTTTCACGAGCCCCTTGCATTCATCTACTACATCTTTTAATAGACGTGATCTTTCTCTACCTCTAGTAGAAGGGACGATACAATATGAGCAGAATTTATCGCATCCATACATGATATTGACGAATGCTTTGAAGCGTTCACTTCTTAGAGAAGGTAGATTTTCTACGACTTCACCGCTTGAAGAGATGACGTCAACAAAAGATTCACCCATGACGAAAGCGCGATGTAAAAATGTTGGGAGTCTAGCTATATCGTGTGTTCCAAATAAAAAATCGATGAATGGATAGGTATTGACAACTTTTTCTACTACAGGTGGTTCTAAGCACATACAACCACAAAGGGCAATTTTCATGGTTGGCTTATTTTTCTTTAAAGACTTAAATGAACCAATCTCGCCATACACTTTTTCCTCTGCGTTTTCTCTAACTGCACAAGTATTTAATATGACGAGATCTGCATCTTCTTTATTAGGTGTTCTTTTCATACCAAACGTTTTTAAAATACCTAACATCGTTTCTTCATCACGCACATTAGCCTGACATCCGTATGTGCGCATATATACTTTTTTTCCTCGTAAAACTGATGATAAATTTGCGTAATTTTCATTTAATGAAATATAGTCTTCACGCTTAAAAGGCGTGTCAGGTTTGACACGCGCTTTTTTAAAATCAGGAAATGAATAAATATGAAACTTTTTAGGTAACATACTTATTTAGCAGTCTCCACTGCTCGATATTCGCGGATGACTGAAACTTTTATTTGACCAGGATAGGTCATCTCATTTTCAATGCGTTCTCTAATTTCTCTTGCTAATTTAAATGCTTGAATATCATCAATTTTATCAGGAACGACCATGACACGAACCTCACGACCTGATTGCATTGCGTAAGATTGATACACACCATCATAAGACTTGCATATTTCTTCTAGTTGTTCAATTCGTTTAACGTAATTTTCTAAAATTTCTGATCTAGCACCCGGTCTAGCTGCACTTAATGTATCGGCAGCTTGTGTCAACACTGCATAAACTGATTTCGGTTCGACATCGCCATGGTGTGACTCAATTGCATTGATAACAACTTCTGGCTCACCATATTTTTTTGCTAATCTAACACCGACTTCAACGTGACTACCATCTAATTCAAAGTCAGCAGATTTACCTATATCGTGCAAAAGACCACAACGTTTAGCAATGTTCGGATCTAGGCCTAATTCGCTTGCCATCATTCCACACAAATAAGCGACTTCCATCGAATGCTGATAAGCGTTTTGGCCATATGAAGTACGGAATTTAAGACGACCAACATATTCTAATAATTCTTTATTGATGCGCGGCAATCCTAATTTAAAGGCTGCTTCCTGTCCCGCTTCACGTGTCACCGCTTGTATTTCATTTTTCACTTTTTCTACTACTTCTTCAATTCTACCAGGTTGAATTCTGCCATCTTGAATAAGGTAATCTAAACTTCTTCGTGCGACTTCTCTTCGAATAGGATCAAAACAAGAGACCGTGATGACTTCCGGTGTATCGTCAATGATGAGGTCGACACCTAATAATTGTTCTAATGAACGGATGTTACGACCTTCACGTCCAATGATACGACCTTTCATCTCATCGTTTGGCAAAGATACGACAGATACTGTTTTTTCACAAGTTACTTCTTGTGCATATTTAGCCATGACTTCAGCGAGAAGTTCGCGAGCCTTATTATCTGATTCTTCTTTTGCTTCATCTTCTTTATTTTTGATGAATGCTGCTATCTCTTTCGATACTTTAGATTCGACACGTTTGAATAATTCATCTCGTGCCTCTTGCATCGACATTTGCGCAACTTTTTCTAATTCGCTAATAATTGAATCAATTTTTTCTTGAAGAACGACTTCTTTCTTATCTAATTCCTTATTGCGGCGATTGAGTTGTTCATTCTTTTCTTCTAATAAATTTTCTTTTTGTAAGAGAGCTTGATCGCGTCGGTCGATACTTTGTTCACGATTGTAGAGTTTATCTTCTTGTGATTGCAATTCTCTCTTCTTCTCGCGAATTTCCTTATCCGCTTCTTGTTTCATTTCATAAATTGTTTGTTTGCCATCGATTTGAGCGTTCTTCACGATGTGATCTGCTTTAACCTCAGCGTCTTTAATAATTTTATTAGCTTGTTTTGTCGCTTTATTCTTCTTTAAAACTGGTAAGAAGAAGATAGCCAAAACTAAACTAATTAATGCTAGTACTAAGATTATGCAAATCACTAGTAAAGTAATTTCTAGTGGTGTCATAATTTCTCCTTATTCTACTAATGTAGATATTTAAAAATTACCTAACTAATACATCAAAATTTTGATCATTAATCAATTTGTTTTTAGGTGTAATTAATGGATTGCTCCAAAAATGATTCTTAAAGAGGAATCTATTAGGTAAGTAGCCTTATTGTTCCTGCTACGAAAAAAATTATATTACAAATAAATGAAGAATAAAATAGTTTAAATATTTTCAACTTTTATTAAACGAGAAGTAATCGATTTTACTAACCCACTAGCGCGATAAATATCTAAATCGCCTTTTAAATAATCATGAATGATGTGAGCGATAAATTTAGCGTCATTTGGCTTTAAACCACGACTTGTAAGAGCAGCAAAACCAATTCTAAGACCAGAGGTGATAGCAGGTTTTTCTTCATCGAATGGAAGCATATTCTTATTCACAGTAATTCCTATTTTAGCTAATTTATCTTCAGCTTCTTTTCCACTCATGCCAAAAGACTTTTTTGTATTGAGCAAAAATAGATGCGTTTCCGTGCCTGATACGACATCTCCTAAAAGAGCGAATTCATCATTACAAGTTTTAGTATTGACTAAAATGTCATGAGCGTATTTTTGATAATCAGGACTTAAATCTTCCATAAAACACATGGCTTTTGCGGCAATTATATGCTCTAACGGGCCACCTTGTACCCCTGGAAAACAGGACTTATTAATCTTTTTAATTATCTCTTCATCATTTGTAAGAATAAGACCGCCTCTAGGACCTCTAAGTGTTTTATGAGTCGTCGAAGTTGCAACATCGACATATGGTAACGGATTAGGAATTGCTTTGCCAGCGATGAGTCCTGCGATATGTGCTATATCCGCCATAAGATAAGCACCGACTTCTTTTGCGATGTCATGTAATTTCTTAAAATCGATGATGAATGGATAACTACTAAAACCCGCAAGAATAATTTTTGGTTTTAATTCTTTTGCCATCTGATGGATGAGTTCATAATCTAATCTTCCGTCTTTGCCTAAATGATAGTGATGTACTTCATAGAGTTTAGAAGAAAAATTGACAGGAGAACCATGTGATAAATGTCCACCTTGATCGAGCGATAAAGATAATAATTTATCGTGTTCGTTCATAAGAGCCATATAGCAAATCATATTCGCTTGTGAACCCGAATGTGGTTGTACGTTAGCGAACTTTACACCAAATAATTCACATGCTTTTTCGATAGCAAGAGATTCAATCTCATCCACTTTTTCACAACCACCATAATAACGACGTTTAGGATAACCTTCTGCGTATTTATTAGTGAGGATGGAACCAGCAAACATTCTCACGTTTTTCGAGGCAAAATTTTCGCTAGCAATAAGATTTAATTGTTCATTTTGTCTTTTTTTCTCTTCTTCGAGCAGTGTGAATAATTTTTCCATAATATCGCTCCTAATCAAAATGTCATGCTGAAACGACACCAGTATGAATTTTTTCTAAAATTTCATCTTGTAAATCTTTATTTTGTTTTAAATATTCTTTAAGAGTTTCTCTACCCTGTCCAAGGCGACGATCATTATATTCGTACCATGAACCAGATTTTTTGATAATGCCTAGATTCACTGCTGTATCTAATATTTCGCCTTCTTTAGAAATGCCCTTTCCATAGATTATATCTATCTTACAAGTTTTAAATGGCGGCGCTACTTTATTTTTGACAACTTTTACCGTACACACATTGCCGATGATTGTAGAGCCATCTTTAATAGCGTCACTTCTTCTAATATCGATACGAACAGAAGCATAGAACTTTAAAGCACGACCACCGCTTGTCGTTTCTGGGTTCCCATACAAGACACCCACCTTCTCACGTAATTGATTGATGAAGATGACTGTGCAATTCGATTTGTTGAGAATACCAGCGAGTTTTCTCATCGCTTTGGACATAAGTCTAGCTTGAGACCCGACAAGAGAATCACTCATCACGCCATCAAGTTCAGCTTGCGGTACCAAAGCAGCCACACTATCGACGATGATAATATCGAGTGCTTTTGAATTCACGAGCATGTCGACGATATCGAGTGCTTGTTCACCGCTATCAGGTTGCGCTAAGATGAGATCATCGATGTTGACACCTAAGTTTCTAGCGTATTCAGGATCGATAGAATGTTCAGCATCTATAAATGCAGCTTTACCACCACATTTTTGTGCTTCAGCAATAGCGTGCAAAGCTAATGTTGTCTTACCGCTTGATTCGGGGCCATAAATTTCGATGATACGCCCGCGAGGATATCCACCAACACCTAATGCTTCATCAATTAATAGAGAACCAGAAGATATTGCATCCATCTCAACATCGGGCCTATCGCCTAACTTCATGATAGAACCTTTACCAAAAGTCTTCTCAATTTGCTTAAGAGCGTCTTCTAACGCTTTATTCTTTTCTTTAATTTCTTCATTATTCATTTTTTAAATACCTCGCCTTCATTATATAAATACACCATTTTCATCAGAAAAGGTCACGGATATAGGTTTTTAATTTATCGAACATGATATGACACGCTTTCTCACGAATCTCTTCCCTACTACCATTTAACTTCAATTCGTAAAGACGAGTAGATTTGTCACTATCGATAGCAATGTAACATAGACCAACTGGTTTATCTTCGCTAGCGCTAGGACCAGCATTACCAGTAAAACTCACACCGATATCAGAATTGAATAAACGGCGAACTTCACGAGCCATCTCATAAGCACATTCTTTAGAAATGACACCAAAATCCAAAATCGTCTTTAAAGAAACACCTAAAACTTTTGCTTTAGCGGCTGGAATGTAAGTTATTGCTGCACCATTTAAAACGATAGAGGCACCTGGTACATCACTTAATTCCTTTACAAATAATCCGCCAGTAAATGACTCAGCACTAGAAATGCACAAATGTCTATCTTTTAATAATTCTAAAACTTCTTTTGCGTCATTCATTTTTCACTTCCTCCTTAAGCACGGCTCTATTCTTAAATATATATAAGAAACCACCAATTATACTTACAATAGCAGTTAGATAAGCAAATCCATCGATGACAAATTGCACATGAATTTGTTCTTTAAAAAGGTAGAAAAATGGGAAACCATTAAGCAGGACAAGGGAAATAGTTACCATCTCTAAAACTGTTTTAACTTTACCCCACATGCTAGCAGCGATGACGACATTTTTTCTAGCGGCGATGATGCGGAAACCATCGACGACAATATCTCTTAAAACGAGAAGGATGACGCTAAAGACAGGCATGGTGATGAATTGTACGCGTGAAAATGTTGAAGGAAAGATGAGAAAGATGAGCATAGCGTTTATGAGCATCTTATCTGCGATTGGATCTAAAAATTTGCCAAGATTTGTCACTTGGTGAAGTTTTCTTGCTAGATAACCATCGAGCCAATCTGTCGCACTAGCGACGATGAAAATGACAAATATTGAAAGATAAACGATATCAATATTGCCGATGTTTGGACTAGACCAATCAAAATAATATCCACTTATGTATAAACAAGCTAAAATTATGATGATAGTAATGACCATTGCAATTCTTACACAAGTTATCTTAGTGGGAAGATTCATCGACGTATTCTCCTTCCTTAATTTAAAAAAATATGAGTATCGACCCGATAAGCCATGTTCTGTATTAGATGACTATTTGTCTATGACTAGCATGCTCTAAGCGATTCCTATTCTCGCTTCGAACTTCCCCTACCAAATTTGGGTTTCTCACTCACGGGGTTTACCTACGTTCCACTTCATTATTTCTAATGAACTACGTCACTGTGGCACTTTCAGGAACTAGACCATGACCGAAGTTTTAGGTTTCGTTCCGCCGTTATGCGCTCCCGCATACCTAGCGTTATTTCTTCCGCTAGCGTGAACACTACTAGCAATCGCAGCTAGTGTGAGCATGGACTTTCCTCTAACTAAATTAGCCAGCAGTCATCCAGGTCGATGTATCTTATTTTACTTTAGTAGGGTCAACCCCTGCAACGTATAAGGCTTTTTCTAATTTAGAAATACGTTTATACAATTCTAGATTGTCATAATTTGCCTTATTGTCGAATTCTTTAATACCCTCAAATCTTTTTTTGAGCATCGCATTTTCAATTTCGAGACGTTTGTTTTCTTCTTTTAATTTCTTCGCATCTTTTTTAAGAGAATCATAATCCTTGATAATATTTTCAAAAATAGTGTAATCTTGAAGAATTAAATCGAGGAATTCATCGACTTCATGTGAAGAATATCCCTTACGATTAGGAGAGAATTCTTTGTTCAATATTTTGTTGTAACTAAGATTTAAAGTTTTATTCATACATCCACTTGCATAATCATACAATGAAAAAGATTGATAAGCAATAATGCTTATAGATTTAAAAGCAAAAACCTATCTTTATTGCTATAATGTAAATATGCGACAACTTAAAAAGATATTAAAAAACGCAAATTACATCGTCTTCTTCGATCTAGAAAGTACACAAATTAAACATTACGTCATCTCCATTGGAGCGATTAAAGTAGAGATTGATGATAAGGGACTTCCTAAAAGAGATTTAGGAACTTTTAATTGTTTTGTAAAAGCGAAAGAAAAAGTCGGTAATATCGTAAGAAAAATGACGAATATTACTGATAAATTGTTAGATGAACAAGGCATCACATTTAAAGACGCTATAAAACAATTCAAAAAAATGTTCGAACATAACATTAATCGAACTATTTTTTTCACCTACGGTAATGGTGATAAAGGAATGTTGATAAATTCTATAGAAAAAGGTGACGATGAAACAAAAGAAATAGTAAATAAAATCATCAAAAGAACATATGATTTATCACGTTATATCTCTGAATACATCAAAGACGAAAACAATAATGTTTTATCATTACAAAAATTGCTCGTTCTCTTCAAAATTAAAACTACGAAACAAGCCCACGATGCATTAAGCGATGCGATAGATTTAAAGAATGTCTATTCTGCTTTCTTAAAAGAAAAAGATATTGTCTTTGAAAATTATCGTCGCCTTATTCTCAACAATATTAAATTACCGCGCCCACTCATACTAGCGTTAAAAACATGGAAGAAAGGTGAAAGCGTCGATGAAAAAATGTTCGATTCTTTTATATGGCAAGATATAAATGATTAAATATCCAAGCGGGATACCACATCAAGAAAGCAAGCCTAGAACAAATAAAAAAACTCATATTCGTATATCCACTTCTAATCGAGGTATGGCTTTTGAAGATGAGATTAATGAAACTCTTGCTTATTACGCCGAAAACGATATTTGTCTCATGACGAAAAGACCGACGCCTATCAACATCGTCAAAGTTGATTATTCAAAAGGTGCAAAAATCGTAGATGCATATTTTGAAACGCAGTCGACGACAGACTATAATGGTGTTTATAAATCTCGTTATATTGACTTTGAAGCAAAAAGTACGCACGCTAATGCAAGCCTTCCTCTCCATAACATCACCTTACACCAAATAGTCCATCTTAAAAAAGTAAAGATGCATGGAGGTATCGCTTTCTTCCTCATATCGTTCGTAAAGAAAGATGAAGTATATTTATTAGATGCAGATTACGTCATCGAATACTTTGATAAAAACGAAAGAAAATCAATACCTTACGAAGTTATTAAAGAAAAAGGGACTCTCGTCGAAAAAGGCTATATACCTCGACTTCATATCATTGAAGCGATTATCTCTACCTACTTTTAAAATAACGGCAATAATCTTTTAATTCGCAATTTTGACAATTAGGTGATATTGCTTTACAAATAGTTCTACCGAAAGCAATCATTTGGTGATGAAGTTTTTTATATGAATGATTAGAAAAGAATTTTCTTAATTTATTTTCACATCTTATAACATCATCGGTTTCTTCCCTTAGTCCAAGGCGATAAGAGACGCGATAGACATGTGTATCGACTGGAAATTCTTCATCGTTAAATAATTCGATAAGTATGACATTTTTTGCTTTGTTTCCAATGCCGGGTAGAGTCAATAAATAGTTTGCGTCGTGTGGTACGACACCACCACATTCATCGAGTAGAAGTGAAGCAATCATCTTGATATTATTAGCTTTTGTTTTCGCTAAACCTAATGGTTTTATGATATCTATGATATCATTTATATTAGCGTCCTTTAAAGACTTTAAATTTGGATATTTTTTAAAAAGAATCTTATCGACTGCGTTTACTCTTTCATCTTTCGCTTGTGCACTTAGCATGACAGCGATGACTAGTTCATAATCTTTTTGGTATTCAAGAGCGCATTTTGCATCTAAAAAATGTGCATCAAAAAATCGACACAAAATATCGCAATAAGTGTCTTTACTAATCTTCGTCATCATCTAACCATTTAGTTTTAGCAATTTTCATCGTCTCTTCGATGTTTTTATTCCACTTACTATCAATCGTCGTATAACCTTCTTTATCGACATCATCTCTAGCAGCCATCTTGAGGAGCGTTTTATCAACTGCATTCATCGATTTTCTTTTTGAGCGAGACACCTCTTTTAAAGCGTCAATAATAGTTTTTTCGTCATACCCCTGTTCTAACCAGTCAAATATTTTTTGATATTCTAGAGGTGATAAACTTCTCCCAAAATATTTCTCGAATTCACCATAAATATTGTGAATTTTATTTTGCGTCTCCCCTTCTTTCATCTCAATATTTTCTTTTGTCATCATTTCTTGATATTGACGAAGGAGTATCTTCTCTAGTGGCTTTAAGGAAATCTTGATAGTTTTACCATCTGGAACGAATTCTATGTATTTATTTTTGATAAGTTTCGTTAAAGTACGATCAATATCTTCCACTTTCATGCTCATGCGCAAAGAGAGAAGTTCAGCATCGATAAATGTGTTTCCTTCCTCTAATAATTGATCTATGACCAAAAGCATAACTAATTCAGACTCATTAAGTCCTAATTTCTTATAAGTTGAGATGAGCAAATAACGTAAATCTAATGCGGCGTTTGTCATATAACCATTATAATCATTAATATTTTAACAATATATTAAATTTTTTAAGAAGAACTGCATAATTTTCATCTATGATGCGCATCCTATCTATTTCACGATTGACTTTTTCTGGGGTAAGTTCTTTTAGCAAAAAACTATTTTCTTGAATGACTTTAGCTAAATGATTTTCTAAATCGAAATTTAAAAGTAACTTGAAACGTAAAGCGCGAAGGATGCGTAGAGGATCTTCCACTATTCGAATATAAGGATTACCAATCATACGTATTAAACAAAAATGCAAATCTTTTAATCCATCTACAAAATCAAAAATACGTCCATCTTTATCAATATATATTGCATTAATTGTAAAATCTCTTCGCTTATAATCATCTTCTATCGAACGAGTAAACATAATTTTATCTGGATGACGATGATCTATATAATCATCTTCCACGCGTAAAGTGGTAATATCTACCCTCACTCCATGATAACGAAGATAGGCGCTGCCAAGATGAGCATAAGGTGCTTTTAAATCAGGCAAAAAAGTCATCATTTCTTCCACTAATGCATCACTACAAAAATCATAATCTTCACATTCTCTTCCTAGCAAGAAATCTCTCGATGTACCACCTATCATATAAAGGTGAAATCCATGACGGTCAAAGATGTCAGCAAGTTCTAAAAATATATCTGGTAATTTTCTTTCCATATCTAAATCATAAGCGAATGTGGCAATTTAAAAAAGCCCTTTTAACGGGGCTTTAAGAACGATATTACACTAAAAGTTACTTATTGAGTTTGGCTTTTAATGTTAGAGCGGTCTTGAAACCAATAAGTTTCATCTCAGGTATAGTCAATGGTTCACCAGTACGCGGATTCGTGCCAGATCTTGCCTTATGAACTTTGGCTTCTAAAACACCAAAATTAGAGATGCGAACGACTTCGCCTTTCACTAATTCATCTGCCATCGTATCGAAGACAGCATTGACGATATCTTCGACAATATAAAGTGGATAATCACCTTTTTCGACGATTCTTTCGATGAGATCACTCTTATTCATAGCGTTCCTCCTTTCGCTTACTTATATTATATCAAAATAAATCGTTAACTAGACACTAAAAAATTAATCCTCACTCTTGAGAGGTTGTTAACTTTCAAATGATGTGAGACTTTTTAGTCCTTGCTCACCTCTTATTTTAATTAAATCGTTTTTAAGTTCAA